>SSMV01000055.1 GCA_004799435.1 Bradyrhizobium sp. | reverse complement strand
ATCCACGCGGGCGGCCGGGCAGGCGTGTGTATTATAATGCGCATAGCCGCGCTTCCGCGGCCTTGAGCCCTCCATGGAAAGTTTCCGCCGCATCATCGAAGGTATCGAGGCCGAGGGCGCGGCGGCGCTGATCACGCTTGTCGAGACCAAAGGCTCGAGCCCGCGCGAAGCCGGCGCGCGCATGGTGGTCAGGCCCGGCGGCGGCTTTCATGGCTCGATCGGCGGCGGCGAACTCGAGCGCCAAGCGCTTGAGGCGGCTTTGGCGGAACTCGCCAAGGGGCGCGGGCCGGCGCTGTCGCGTAGTGTCGCGCTGGGGCCGGAGCTCGGCCAATGCTGCGGCGGCCGCGTCGTCTGGCGGATCGAAACCTTCGACGCGCGCGACTCAGCGTCGCTGGCGACGCTGCGCGCCGCCGAGCACGCCGGGCCTTTCGTCGCGCTGGCGAAACAAACGCCCGACGGACGCATTGCGCGACGGCTCCAGGACCAAGCGTTACAAAACGGCGCGGAGAAAGACGGAGAAACCCGCGAAAGCTTCGGCGACGTCGTGACGCCGGTCTATCTCTTCGGCGCCGGCCATGTCGGCCGCGCGCTGGCGCTGGCGCTGGCGCCGCTGCCCTTCGCGGTGCGCTGGATCGATCCGCGCGCGCAAGAATTTCCAAAGCTCACGCCGGCCAATGTCGCGATGGTCGCCGCCGCCGATCCAGTCGCCGAGCTGAAGGGGGCGCCCGACGGCGCGCTGGTGGCGGTGATGACCCATTCGCATGCGCTCGATCTCGCCATCGTCGCCGAGGCGCTGGCGCAGGGCCGCTTTCCCTATGTCGGCCTGATCGGCTCGCCGACCAAGCGGGCGCGTTTTGTCAGCCAGTTGCGCGCCGCCGGCTTCGATCCCGGTAATATCGATCGCCTGACCTGTCCGATCGGCGTGCCGGGCGTCGAGGGCAAGCAGCCCGCGGTGATCGCCGCGGCGACGGCGGCGCAATTGCTGATGGCGCGCGGGTGAACGATCCTGCGAGCGCGCCGAACGTTGGTTTTCGACTCTTGGTTTTGTCCTCCGGCGTCGAATAGCCTTGAGGCCGTTTCACCGTCGCGATTGCGAGGCCGCCATGTTCGCTTTGCCCTGGTATATCTACGTGCTGCAATTCGTCGCCGGCCTGTTTCTCGCCAATGGCCTCCCGCATTTCGTGCAGGGGATCAGCGGTAATGGCTTTCCGACGCCTTTCGCGACGCCGCCAGGCCGTGGCCTGTCTTCGCCCGTCGTCAATGTCGTCTGGGGCTTCCTCAATCTCGCGGTCGGCTTCGCGCTGCTGTGGAATTTTTCGCCCAAGGGCGCCGATGTCGCGGCGCAATGGGCGCTCGTCGGCCTCGGCATATTGCTGATGGCGATCACGCTCGCCGTGCAATTCGGCAATACGCGCGGCAAAGGCTAAGGCGCGCTTATTTCCGTGCTCTGGTTCGCGTCGCCTTCTTGCGCGTCGATCTCTTGCGGGCGGCCTTCTTGCGCGTTCCCTTCTTGCGAACGGGTTTCTCGCGAGTCGCCTTCTTGCGGGTCGGCTTCTTGCCGGTCGCTTTCTTCTTCGCGCCGCGCTTGGTCGCCGCCGCCTTGATCTTGCCGCGCGCGCGTTTCTTTGGCGCCGAACTCGCCTTTTGCGCCTTCTGCGCCTCGGCGCCGCCGCCATAGGTCTTGAAACGTTCGACGATGCGGGCGATTTCCTCGTCCGACAGGATGATCGGCCGCCCGGCGCAGATCGCCAGATAATAGATCTGCGCCAATTGCTCGAGTTGCAGCGCGCGCGCCATCGTCGTCTCGAGATCGGGGCCGACGACGATCGCGCCGTGATTGCCGAGCAGCACCGCATGGCGGGCGCCCAAGCCCGCGAGCGCAAGATCGGACAGTTCCTTGGTGCCATAGGGCGCGTAGCGCGTGCATTCCACGACCGACCCGCCGAAAGCCGCGATCATGTAGTGACAGGCGAGGATCGGCCGATGCAGCGCCGCCAGCGCCGTGCCATAGGGCGGGTGCGAGTGAACGATCGCGCCGACATCGGGGCGCGCGCGCATGATGTCGAGGTGGAAGCGCCATTCGCTCGACGGTTTGAGACGCCCCGCCCAGGCGCCATATTCGCCATGGACCGGCATGGTCGCGAGAAGCTCCGGCTTCAGCGCCTCATAGGGGATGGCGCTCGGCGTGATGAGGAAGCTGTCGTCGAGGCGCGCGGAAATATTGCCCGACGTGCCGTCGCTCAAGCCCGCGGCGGCCATCGCCCGGCACTCGGCGACGATCGCCGCGCGCAGGCTCTTTTCCTTCGTCCCCAATTCGCCTCTCCCGGCGCCGCCCTCGCGCTCTGGCGCAAAGCCGCGCCCCAGCTATAGTCGTCCCGAGAGCGCGCCCTGGCTGTCTTCAGCCGCAAACGCGGGCATGAGGGGCCGCCGCTCCTGATTCGTCAACGCCAAAGCGCTTCGTATTCCCGTCATGTCCGACAATCTCTTCGATCTGTTTCTCGACCGCGCGCCGCGCCGCGAGAAGCTGGCGCTCGACGCGTCGGGCGGGTTGTCGCTGACCTACGGCGAGCTCTTCGCCCGCGCCGGACAAGCGGCGCGCGCGCTGGTCGATCTCGGCGTCGAGCCGGGCGACCGTGTCGCCGCGCAGATCGACAAATCGCCCGACGCCATCGTGCTGCTGCTCGCCTGCCTGAAGGCGGGCGCCGCGCTGCTGCCGCTGAATGCCGCCTATACGCTAGCCGAGCTCGAGTATTTTTTGGGGGATTCGGCGCCGGCCGTGACGCTCTGCCGCCCGGCCGCGCTGGCCGCGACGCGCGAACTGGCCGCGAAGCTCGGCTTGCATTGCGTCGAGAGCCTTGGCGTGGCGCGCGACGGCACCTTCGCCGAGCTCATCGCATCGGCCGGCGCCACGCCGGAAACCGCGTCCCGCGCCGCCGACGATCTCGCGGCGATTCTCTATACGTCGGGCACCACCGGCCGCTCCAAAGGGGCGATGCTGACCCATGACAATCTCGGCTCCAACGCGCTGGCGCTCATCGATCTGTGGCGCTTCGGCGCCGACGATACGCTGATCCATGCGCTGCCGGTCTTTCATACGCACGGGCTGTTCGTCGCCAGCAATGTCGCGCTGCTCGCCGGCGCGACGATAATCTTTCAGCCGCGTTTCGACGCCGAGGCGATCATGGCGGCGCTGCCGCGCGCCAGCGTGTTGATGGGCGTGCCGACCTTCTACACGCGCCTTGTCGAACATCCCGATCTGACGCGCGCCGCCTGCGCCCATATGCGCCTCTTCGTCAGCGGCTCGGCGCCGCTGCTCGCCGACACGCATGCCCAGTGGCGCGAGAAGACCGGCCACGCGATCTTAGAGCGCTATGGCATGACCGAGACCAATATGATCGCCTCCAACCCCTATGAGGGCGAGCGGCGGCCGGGCGCGGTCGGCTTTGCGCTGCCCGGCGTGTCGCTACGCGTCGCCGACGCGGAAAGCGGCGCGCCGCTGGCCAAGGGTGAAGTCGGCGTCGTCGAGGTCAAGGGCTCCAATGTGTTCAAGGGCTATTGGCGGATGCCGGAGAAGACGGCAAGCGAGTTCCGCGCCGACGGGTTTTTCATCACCGGCGACCTCGGCCGTTTTGACGCCGATGGCTATCTGCACATCGTCGGACGGGCCAAAGATCTGATCATCTCGGGCGGCTTCAATGTCTATCCCAAAGAGATCGAGAATGAGATCGACGCGATCGACGGCGTCGTCGAAAGCGCGGTGATCGGCCTGCCGCATCGCGACTTCGGCGAAGGCGTCACGGCGGTGGTCGTCACGCGCGCCAGCGCGCGTCTCGACGAGGCGACGATCCTTGCCGCGCTTGAGGCGCGACTGGCGAAATATAAGCAGCCAAAACGCGTGCTCTTTGCCGCCGACCTGCCGCGCAACGCCATGGGCAAGGTGCAGAAGGCGACGCTGCGCGCGGAGCATCAGGCGCTCTATTCCGCCTGACGGCGCGGAGCCGGAGCGCGCGAAATCAGCACTCGCCTCATAGAGTGCTAATCATCTGAAATTGCTATTGGTTTAGTGAATTTCGCTTGGCCCCTCGCCGCAGCTTTGGCATCATCGACGCGTTGGTTCCCTACGCGAATCGAGGACGCCATGGCCGACGCCAGTTTTGTCCGCAGGCTCCAGGGCTTCGGACTGACCACCGCCAATATTTTCTATCACCGGCCCGATTATCCCGGCCTGCTGCAGAGCTTCCTGTGGCAGAAAGAGGATCTGCACCCGCTCTATCCGGAATTGCGCAAGTTTCTCGATTTCTGGACGCGCGAACTCGACGGCGTGCTGCATTCGGTGGTCGTCGCCCATAGCCGGTTGATCAAGCCGGCGGAATTCAGGGCGGTGAAAGGGGAATTTCGCCTGCAGTGAGGCGCGCAGGCGGGAATCCCGGTGAAAGGAGACCCGCGATCATGTGCCGCAGCATTCGCACGCTGTTCAATTTCGAGCCGCCGGCAAGCGACGAGGAGGTTCGCGCCGCGGCGCGTCAGTTTGTCCGCAAACTCAGCGGATTCGGGCGTCCCTCGCGCGCCAATGAGGCGGCCTTCGAGGCGGCGATCGACGAGGTGGCCGACGCCTCGCGCCGCTTGCTGGCCTCGCTCGCCACCAACCGGCCGCCGCGCGACCGCGAGAGCGAAGCTTTGGCCGCGCGCGAACGGGGCCGCCAGCGCTTCGCGTGAGCAAGACGGTCTCGCCGGCTTCCCACCGGCGACGGTCGCGATATAGTTCAATCGGCGAATAGAGACTGCGAGCGCCGAGGGTTCCTGGCGCGTCGCGACCTTTGCGCTGGGGGGCGAAGAATCCGCATGTCCGACACCCAGCAGGAGGGCGAAGAGCCGTCGCCGGAGGCGATTTCGAGCGCTCGGCCGGGCGAAGCGCAGGCGACGGCGGCGGTTGAAAACGAGCTTCAGGCCCTCCTGGACTTCGATCTGTTCGTCGGCGTCAACGTCGAGAAGTTTCCCTTCCGGTCCGGCGGCGATAGCGGGTCGCGCTGGCGCACGCTTATCTGCTGGCCCGGGCTGCTTTTCCCGCAAGCCTGGTTTCTCTATCGAAAACTTTATGGCTGGGCCGCGCTGTGCGGTCTCCTGCCGATCGTCGCGGTCAGCTTCAATCTCGGCGAGTTCAAACGCGTGCTTCTCTTCGCGCCCAGCCTGATTGGATTGCTTGGGCGACGCATCTACATGGATTTCGCTGGTCGGACCGTTGCGCGCATTCGCGCTTCGAACGACCGTGAAGACGATGCGCGCGACAATATTCATCGCGCCGGCGGCGTCTCGATCGCCGGCGCGATTATTGGCGCCTTCATTGTCGTCGGCGGGGGCGCGGCCGCTTTTCTTGCCGGCTTCAAGGTCGGCTTCCACGCGGGCTTACCGCGGTGACGACGATCGTGGCGCAGGTTTCGCCGCAGATCGCTCTCTTCGCGATCCTGCTGTCGAGTCTATCGCTTGCGCTTATGATCGCGCAGCTAGGCCGGGACGATTTTCCGCCGGCTCTGTTTCGCGTGGCGGCCTCGCTCGGCGTCGTCATGGGCGACGTGATCATTGTTGCGGAAGCGCCATTTCATCTGCAGCCTGGCGCGCCCGCCTACTCCCCGCTCGTCGCGGCTTTCGGCATCGCCGGATTTCCGGAAGAGGCGGTCAAATTCGCGGCGGTGATTCTCCTTCTGCGGCCGCATTATCTCTGTCGCACGCCGCGTGCGCTGGTGCTCGGCGGCGCCGCCGTTGGGCTCGGTTTCGCGCTGATGGAGGACATCCTCTACATCGCGGCGGCCGGTCTGCAGTGGGAGGCGGTTGCGACGGGGCGTGCGCTTACGGCCGTTCCGGTGCATGTCTTTCTTGGCGCGCTGGCCGGATTTGCCTGCGCTCGAGGCTGGGAGCAGGCGGCGCCGATCCGCAGCGTGGCGCGGATCGCGCCGGCCTACCTGTTGGCCGCGATGCTGCATGGTCTTTATGACCTGCCGCAATTTATCACGAAAGCGAAGCCGCCCTATCCGAAGCCGATCCAGGACCTCGCCAGCTTTCTGGGCTTCCCTCAACCGCTGCTTCTCGATGGCCTGCTGCTGGCCGCCACTCTGGCGGTTGCCGGATTAGGCTTTCGCATTTTCCTGACGGTCGATCGCAAGCCGTTTTCGCAGTCAGAGGCGCTTCCGGCGGCAGCTCCATGGAGCTGGATGCGGCGCGCGGCCCTTGCGCGTCCTACCGCCTCGGTCGTCGGCGGTTTGCTCGCGCTCGCTTCGCTCGCAGTCGTCACGATTGCGGCGATTCTGTTTTACATCTCCAGCGAGAACGGCCTGCTGGCGGTCGGGGCGATTTATGGCGCCTTTCCGCTGGCGATCGCGCTGACGCTATTGCGCCGCCGGCCCCCATTCGCTTCGCCCAGGGTCGTTGCGGTCGCGTCGCCGGTTCGGCGGCGGCTCCGCTTTGCTGTCGCGGCTTGCGTCGTCGTCGCGGCGTCGACCGCCGCGTATCATTGGGGCGCGCAGCCCGTTCGCAATCTTGTCGTGGCCCGTATCGATCTCGTCGGCATGAAGGCCGCCGCCAAGGGCGACCACGAGGAGGCGCTGCGTCAATATGATCGCGCGTTGACGGTGGACCCCGACAATATCGGCGCTTTGTCGCAGCGCGCGCGCTCCAACGAGAAACTGCAACGCTATGACCGCGCTCTGGCCGATCTCGACCACGCGCTCGGCGTGCAGCCAAAGAATGTCACGCTCTTGCTGCAACGCGCCGGCGTCTATGATTTGTCGCACGCGATTCCATCCGGACTGGCCGATCTCGACCGCGCCTTGGCGCTCAGTCCGGACAACCCGGGAATTTGGTCGTTTCGCGGCGAGCTGAAAGCGGATTCCGGAGACGTGGCCAATGCGAACGCCGACATCGATCATGGGCATTCGCTCAATCCGCGCTTCGCCGCCGTGCTGAGGGCGCAATCCGATCTCCTGGCGAGAGCGGGCGACTATGAGGGCGCGCGACACATTTTGGATGACGACTTAAGGCTGAACCCGGGCGACTTCGACGCCATGTTCGATCGCGGACGATTGCGGCTCTATCAGCGGGACTTCGCAGGCGCCGCTCAGGACCTCGGGCTCGCCAATCCTGTTCTTGATCCGCCTTACGTGTCCATTTGGCTGTTTTTGGCGCGCAAGCGAATGGGCATCGACGGGAGCGTCGACCTCGCCGCAAAGACCCAACCATGGCCGACCGACGCCTGGCCCCATCCGGTGATCCAGCAGCTTCTGGGCAAGATGTCGGCGGCGCAGACGCGCGACGCCGCCGTCAACGACGATCAACGCTGCGAGGCCGATTTTTACAACGGCGAATTGCTTCTCGACGCCGGAGACAACGACCCGGCGATCGCTGCATTCAAACTCGCGCTGGGCGAATGCCCGCTGGGATTCTTCGAGCGCATCGGCGCTGCGGCGGAGCTGGGCGCCTTGGACCATCAGACGGCGAACGGCGAAGTCAAATTGAACGCGCCCGCCGCCGCTGCGCCCGCCACTCCCGCCGCCGCCGAGGCTTCGCCGGGAACCGCCGCGCCCGCGTCAGGCGTTGTGGCGGCGCCCGCACAGGAACGGCAAATCGCAACCGGAGCTGCGCCAGCCTCGATTGTGGACGGAGGGGTCTATAAGTCTGGCAACGCGGTTTGGTCGCTCATCGATCGTGGCAATGGGGTCGCCGAACTGGACGCGGTCCTCCTCTTCTCGGACCCGTCAATTCATGGCGAACTGGTGCTCAAGCGAACGCTGTCGAACGGCGATCCGCATTACGACCTCCTTTTCAGGACTCTGGCCAGCGATCGCAACACCCCGCCATTTTCGAAACTCGGCGTCGAGCTCGCGACGCCGGAGATACTGGCCTATGGAAAGCGCGAGCCCCTTACGGACCCAACCGCGTTTCTGCGCGTGGATGACACGACGTATCAAATGCCCGTCTCACCCGGCAACGTCGCAAACGGGCTTGTGAGATTGGCGACCGGCACAAAATTGACCGTGCAGCTCGCCCCCAATTGCCAGTGCCTGTCGCTTTCCTTCGACCTGAACGCCCATTCGGCCCCCGTCTTCGTCGCGGCGGAGACCGCCTGGCGCTAGGCCCGTTTTGCGCCTGCGCCCCTAAGAAGCCCGCTTTCGCAGGCTGGGGCCGTCGAGGAGCGGGGCTGCTTTCCGCCCCGCGCCCTTCCCCCGGCGGCAATTCTCGTCTACTAGGGCCGGCGGTCGCCTGAGCGGCCGTTCGCGGGGGCGCCCCCGCTGGAGGACGCCTCGCGGCCTGACCCGCGGCGCGGCCTTTTTTTGCGCCCCGCGGCCGCGCCAACCCCGCCGGCCGCGCGTGAGCCCAGAGGAGCCGATGCCCAAGCGGACCGACATTTCGACGATCCTGATCATCGGCGCCGGCCCGATCATCATCGGCCAGGCCTGCGAGTTCGATTATTCCGGCACCCAGGCCTGCAAGACGCTGCGCGCCGAGGGCTATCGCATCGTTCTGGTCAATTCGAATCCGGCGACGATCATGACCGACCCGGACATGGCCGACCGCACTTACATCGAGCCGATCACCCCCGAGATCGTCGCCAAGATCATCGCCAAGGAGCGTTACGCGATCCCCGGCGGCTTCGCGCTGCTGCCCACCATGGGCGGGCAGACGGCGCTCAATTGCGCGCTGTCACTCAAGAAGATGGGCGTGCTCGAAAGCTTCGACGTCGAGATGATCGGCGCGACCGCCGAGGCGATCGACAAGGCCGAGGACCGCGAGCTGTTTCGCGAGGCGATGACCAGCATCGGTCTGGCGACGCCGCGCTCGCATCACATCAAGACGCTGTCGCAGGCGCTGATCGCGCTCGAGGACATCGGCCTGCCGGCGATCATCCGCCCGAGCTTCACCATGGGCGGCACCGGCGGCGGCATCGCCTATAACAAGAGCGAGTTCATCGAGATCGTCGAGCGCGGCATCGACGCTTCGCCCACCAACGAAGTGTTGATCGAGGAAAGCGTTCTCGGCTGGAAAGAATTCGAGATGGAGGTCGTCCGCGACAAGGCGGACAATTGCATCATCATCTGCTCGATCGAGAACATCGATCCGATGGGCGTTCACACCGGCGATTCGATCACCATCGCGCCCGCCGTGACGCTGACCGACAAGGAATATCAGACGATGCGCGACGCCGCGATCGCGGTCTTACGCGAGATCGGCGTCGAGACCGGCGGCTCGAACGTGCAATTCGCGATCAATCCCGACGACGGGCGCATGATCGTCATCGAGATGAACCCGCGCGTGTCGCGCTCTTCGGCGCTCGCCTCCAAGGCGACCGGTTTCCCGATCGCCAAAGTCGCCGCCAAGCTCGCCGTTGGCTATTTGCTCGACGAAATCGCCAATGACATCACCGGCGGCGCGACGCCGGCCGCTTTCGAGCCGACGATCGATTACATCGTCACCAAGATCCCTCGCTTCGCCTTCGAGAAATTCCCCGGCGCCGAACCCACGCTGACGACGGCGATGAAATCGGTCGGCGAGGCGATGGCGATCGGCCGCACCTTCAACGAGTCGCTGCAGAAGGCGCTGCGTTCGATGGAGACGGGCCTGACCGGCCTCGACGAGATCGAGATCGACGGCTTGGGCAAGGGCGACGATCACAATGCGCTGCGCGCGGCGATCGGCAAGCCGACGCCGGACCGCTTGCTGAAAGTCGCGCAGGCGCTGCGCCTCGGCATGAGCGTCGCCGAGGTCAATGAGGTGACGCGCATCGATCCGTGGTTCCTCGAACGGCTGGCCGAGATCGTCGCGCTGGAAGACAAGCTGCGCCGCTTCGGCCTGCCTGCCGACGCCGAAAACCTGCGCATGCTGAAAGCCAATGGCTTCTCCGATCAGCGCCTCGCCGCGCTTTCGGGATCGGGCGAGGCCGAGGTCGCCAAGGCGCGCAAGGCGCTCGGCGTCGTTCCCGTTTTCAAGCGCATCGACACTTGCGCGGCCGAATTCGCTTCGCCCACCGCCTATATGTATTCGACTTACGAATCGCCCTTCGCTGGCGCGCTCGCCTGCGAAGCGCGCCCTTC
>SSMV01000054.1 GCA_004799435.1 Bradyrhizobium sp. | reverse complement strand
CGAGCGGCGCGTTCCAGAAGGCCATGATCGCGTCGCCCATATATTTGTCGATGGTGCCCAACTGTTCGAGCACCGCGTCGGTCATCGGCGTCAGGTATTCGTTGAGAAAGGACGTAAGCTCGACCGCCGACAGGCCCTCGGAGAGCGTGGTGAAAGAGCGAATGTCGCAGAACATCAGGGTCAGCGTGCGCTGCAACCCGCCCAGTTGAATCGCCTCGGGGTGCTCGGCGAGCCGCGCGACGACGGCGGGAGAAACGAAGCGGCCGAAATGGGAGCGCGTCTCGTTCAACTGGCGCCGTTTCTGGCTGTAAAGCGTGAACACGCCGGTCAGGAACACGGCGCCGGAACTCAAGCCCGGCGTAACCGGATCGAGCAGCAACCCGTAGCGCGAGAAGGCCAGCCAACTGGCGCCCGCCATCGCGGCGGCGGCGAGGCCGCCGAAGAGCGCGCTCCACAGCGCCGAAGCCGCCGGCGTCAGGATCACCAGAGCAAGCGACAGCGCCGCCCCCGTCACGGTCTCGGCGCCCTGGGCCCAGTCGGGGCGCAGCAAATGGTCGCCGTCGACAAGTTGCTCAATCAGTTGCGCCTGCGCTTCGACGCCGGGCGTCTCCGGATTGAGCGGCGTCGCCACCAGATCGGAAATCAGCGAGGCGCTCGCGCCAACAAGGACGATCTTGCCGGCGAGGCTCGAAAGATCGGCGCCGGGTTCGAGCGCAGTCCACGCCGGCGACGAGAGGCCCGCGTCCGGCGCGCTGAAATAGGCGCGAATGTCGCCCGACGGCTGCGTGTCGACGACGACGTCGCCGACCTTGATCGCCGCCACGCCGCCGCCGCCTGTCGATCCGCCCAGGCTGTCGGATTTGACGAGATAGGTCGAAGCGCCTTGCGCGATCCGCAAGGCTTCGAGCGCGAAGCTCGGCTGAACTTTCCCATTGACCTCGATCAGCAACGGCACGCGGCGCACGACGCGATCGGCGTCGGCCTGCCAATTGACGAAGCCGACGCCGGCCGCGCTTTTCAGCAGCAGGTTCAGCGGCGCGAGAACGCCGCCAAGACGCGGCAGTTGGGCGGTCGGATCGTCGCCGATGAAGGTGAAGCCGCTTTTGGCCGGCGCGTTCGCCGCGCCGCTCCGGCCGATCACCTCGCCCAGCACGACGGGGCGCTTGGCGAGCGCCTCAGCGAAGGCCAGATCGCCGGCGCTGTCGGCTGCCGGCGAAGCAGTCTGCGCGCTGCCGCGATCGGGCTCGGAAAAGAGGATGTCGAAACAGATGGCGGCGACTTTTGCGTCGGCCAACGCATCGACGAGATGCGCCATTGTCTGCCGCGGCCAGGGCCATTGGCCGAGCCGACGGATCGATTCGTCGTCGATGTCGACAATGCGAACGAGACGCTCGGCCCCGCTGACGCGCGGCCGCCAGCGCTGATATTGATCGAAAACGACGTTCTGGAAATTGGAGCGCAGCGAAACCAGCGTCTCGCTGAGCGTCAGCACCCCGGCATAGACGGCGACGACCGCAAACACATAGACCCAGATCCCTTTCAGCTTCCGCCGCAGGGCTTTGTTCCATAGGGCCTTCATGAGATCGGCTTCATGCTTGGGGCGTTCGACGGCGCTGGCGCGTCGCGCTCGAGAAACGTCCGGTCATGTCGCGCGCCGAGGCGTCCTCATTCCGTGCCTACCGCCTGAAGTCGAAACCTGACGCCGCATGCGCCGAACGACTCTCACGGCGCGACAATCGACGAAGCCTCACCACTCACAGGGGAAAGTCAAATGAGGCCGCGCTGTTTGCGCGGCCCCAGGATCGCGAGCTCCGAGAGCTCATCGGACAATCGCCGCCGACCGGCGAATCTCGCCTCGCTCAGCCCCCGTGGTTGTGGCCATGGCCATGGCCATGGCCGTGCCCGTGACCGTGGCCGAAGAAGCCAAAATTCTTGTCGCCCTTGTCGCCGTCAGGGTGATTTCCCGCGCCAACGTCGCCGTCGTCGCCTCCACCGCCGCCCCACCCACGACCCCGGCAATTGTTCACCGGCTTGCTGGGCGGCGGGGCGGGCGGGGGCGTGTTAACGTCTGTAGACCCGGCATTGGACGAGCTGGTCGACGGGCTGGCGATGGCGTCGACGGCCGCCGAAACGCCCTGCCCGGCTTCCGGCGCCCATCGCACCGTGTTCAGCGTGATTTCCACGACCTGATTGGGCTCCGTAAGCGTCAGGCATTGCTTATGCTTGGCCTTGCGCGTGCAGGCGATTGCGCCGCCCTCGTCGAGCAATACGAAGGTCTTGTCCGGATCCGAAATCATCTTCAGCACCGTGCCGCGCACACCGAGCGAAGCCGTCGGCGTCGAGATCACATAGGCCTTCTTGTCCGCGTCGCCCGTCGCAAAGCGCAGCGCGCCTTTGACGAAGCTGACTGCGATCGCGCCCGGCTCCTTGGGGCCGGAATAGACGAAGCGATCGAGCTTGATCGTCGAGGCCGGGCCGAGCAGCAGATTGGTGTTGTCATGCAAAACCAGTCGGGCCGAGCTATCGGCGTCGGTTCGCACGCCCTCGTCGGCAAAGACGTCATCGCCCTGCACGACATGGACGTCGGTTCCGGAAGCCAGATCGCCGGTCACCAGATTGACGACCGTCGTCGCGCCGCCGATGCTCTCGTCGGCCTGGGATGGCGCCGCTGCGCCGGCAAGAAACAGGCTGGCGATCAAAACCGCGGGCGCCGCGCGAAGGGCGCTTGCGCCGCAATCAACTGTCACATTTCTGTCATATACTGTCCGCCGGTTGGTGCGCATCTTGATCGTGCCCCCGAACAACGCTCGCCGCAGGCTATTGCTAACATGAGATTAAAATTTTGCGCAATCGACATAGTTAGGTTAACTCCCGGTGAAGTTAATTGAAGCGCCCGTTTCCCCTGACGACGTGACGCGGACAAAACGCCTTCGCCCGCGCCGAGGGCACCGACGCAACCTCTTCTTTCAGCCGAAAGCGACGCCGATGACGAGCCGAAAGGATCGAAGCGACTTCAACGCGCTTCTCGCCCGGACGCCCCTGCCCGACAGCGCCAAAGCCCAGCTTTTGGCGATGATGGAGACCAAGGACCGCCACTATCACGGCGTCAATCATCTGGCGCTGCTCTGGCGGCGTCATCGTCTTTACGGCGGGGCCGAAGGTCTGACCGCGCCGGCGTTCGAGGTCTTGATCGCCAGCGCGATCGCCTATCACGACTGCGTCTACGACCAGGGCGCGCGCGACAATGAGAAACGCTCCGCCGAGACCTGGATGCGCGTCAGCGCCGACAGCGGGCTTTCGCAAGAGGATCGACTTTGGGTCGCCGGCACGATCGAGGCGACGGCCGACCATCTCGGCTATCCGGCGCCGACGATGGCTCCCCTCGACAGGCGCGCGCAGTGGGAAAAGACGCCGCTCAGGGAGCGAGCGCGGCTCTGGGTGCTCGATCTCGATCTGACGCCGCTCGGTGAAAAGCCGGCCGATTTCGATCGTAACACCGAATTGCTTCGCCTCGAGTCCCCGCATTTGAGCGATGCGCAGTTCGAAGCCGGGACGCGCGGCTTCCTCAAGCGAATCTTCGACGCGCCCGCCATCTACCGCTCGCCGACGCTGGCCGAGCATTTCGAAACTCAGGCGCGCGCCAATCTCGCGCGGCAATTGCAGGCCGCTTAAGCCTCACGGATCAGGCCTGTTCGAGCTCGACCAGCGCGCCGGAAAAATCCTTCGGGTGCAGAAACAGCACCGGCTTGCCATGCGCGCCGATCCTCGGCGCGCGATCGCCGATGACGCGCGCGCCTGAGGCGATCAGCGTGTCGCGGGCGGCCAGAATGTCGTCGACCTCGAAACAGAGGTGATGCATTCCGCCCTCGGGGTTTTTCGCGATGAATTTGGCGATCGGCGAATCCGCCCCCAGCGGCTCCATGAGCTCGATCTTGACGTTCGGCAATTCGACAAAGACGACCGTCACCCCATGGGCGGGCAACGCCATCGGCGCCGAGACGCTCGCACCTAGCCCGTCGCGATAGCGCGCGGCGGCGGCGGCCAGATTGGGAACGGCGATCGCGACATGGTTCAGCTTGCCGATCATCGCCCTTCCCCACCGCTATCCTGCGCCCGCCTAAACCTCGACGACCAGCACATGCACCGTCGGCTTCTTACCCCAGACGGAATCGACGGCGTTGCGCACCGCGCGCTCGATCGCCGCGCCGACCGAATCGGCGTCGCGACGCTTGGCGCGCGGCAGGCTCTCGAAGGATTCGAAAATCGCCGTGTCAATCAGCGCGTCGACGCCACCGCCTTCGCGCGTATGCTGCGGCAGACCGGCAATCAGCACGTCGGGATCGCCCGCCATCTCGCCCTTGGCGGTCAAGGCGACCGCGATCGAAACGACGCCGGCAAAGCTGAGTTTGCGTCGCTGCGCAACGCAGTCGTCGCCCGGGCGCAGCAGAATCGCGCCATCTTTCATCAGCCGACCGTTCTCGACCTTGCCGACCACGCGCGCCGCGCCCGCGACGAGCCGCACAACGTCGCCATTGAAGGCGCGCACGACTTCGTCGACGCCCTGGGCGCGGGCGAATGCGGCATGCACCGTCAGATGGAGCGGTTCGCCATGCGCCGGCACAGCGATTTTCGGCTTCAACCAACTATAGAGCTTGGCGAGTTCCGCGCGTCGCGGATGACCCGAGACATGGACGAGATGATCGCGGTCGGTGACGACCGCCACCCCTTGCCGGCTCAGCGCATTGGCGATCTTGCCCACCGCCTTCTCGTTGCCCGGAATGGTGCGCGAAGAGAAAATCACGGTGTCACCGCTCGCCAATGTCGCGCTCGGATGCTCGTCGACCGAAAGGCGCGCCAAGGCCGCGCGCGGCTCGCCCTGGCTCCCGGTGGCGAGCGCCAGCGTCTGGTCGCGCGGCAGGCGGTCGAAACGATCGGGGCCGAGCAATTGCGGCACGCCGTCGAAATAGCCGCACTCGCGCGCGACCGCCACCACGCGTTCGATCGCGCGGCCCATCGCGACCACCTGGCGGCCGGCGGCAAAGCCCGCTTCGGCCGCCGCGCGCAGCCGCGCCACATTGGAGGCGAAGGTGGTGACGATGACGCGGCCTTTGGCCTTGGCGACCAGCTCGCCGAGCGTTGCGGCGACATCGGCTTCGGACGGGCTTTCGCCCTCGCGCAACACATTGGTCGAGTCGCAGACCAGCGCCAGCACGCCCTCCTCGCCAAGCTCGCGCAGCCGCCGCTCGTCGGTCGGCGCGCCGACGGTCGGCGTCGCATCGATCTTCCAATCGCCGGTATGGACGATCAGGCCTGCCGCGGTGCGAATGGCGAGCGCGCAGCTCTCCGGGATCGAATGCGCCATCGCGATGAATTCGAGATCGAATGGGCCGAGCGTGATGCGATCGCCCTGCGAGACAACTGTGAAGGGAATTTTCGGCGCGCCCGGTTCCGACAGGCGGCGCGCTTCGGCCAGGCCGGTAGCAAATCGCGTCGCTAGGACCGGCGCGCCGAGCCGCGGCCATAGCTCGGCCAGCGCGCCGATGTGATCTTCATGCGCATGCGTGATGACGATGCCGACCAGATCCTTCTTCACCTTCTCAATGAAGGCGATGTCGGGCATCAGCAAATCGACGCCGGGCGCTTCCTCGCCGGCGAAAGCGAGGCCGACGTCGACCATCAGCCATTTGCGATTGCGCGGCGGACCGAAGCCATAGAGCGCGCAGTTCATGCCGATCTCGCCAAGGCCGCCAAGCGGCGCAAAGACGAGTTCGCCGGAGTCGTTCATCCTTAAGTCCTTTCGTCGCCGGCGGGCGCATCTGGCCCGGCCGGCGACAGCAAATGAAGATCGGCCGCCTCGATCGCCTCGACGCCAAGCGGCGTGCGCAGCAGCAGCCGCCCGCTCGCGTCGAGCCCTTCGAACAGGCCTTTCCGCGCCCCGCGCGGATCGGATACGCGGATCGGCTCACCGACGCCTGCGGCGACAGCAAGCCAGAGCGCGCGAATTTCGGCGAAGCCTGCCCCGCGCGCCCACAGGCCAAGCGCCTCATGGAAGCGCCGCGCCAGGCGAAGCAACAGCGCCTCGGGGCCAACGTCGCGCTCAAGCGCCTGGCCAAGGGCGGCGACCGGATAGGCGACGCCGTCGGGCGCGCTGCGACAATTGACGCCAACGCCGATCACGCAGGCGAGGCGCCTGTCCTTCGTGGTCACGCTCTCGGCGAGAAGACCGGCAACCTTTGCCCCGCGCCACAACAGATCGTTCGGCCATTTGAGCGCGAATTCGCGGCCACCGAGATCCTCGACCGCCTGCGCCAGCGCGACGCCCGCGACAAAGCCAAGCTGCGGCGCAAGCGCCGGTGGCCCCGGATCGACGATCAGCGCGCTGGCGTAGAGATTGCCCGGCGGCGAACTCCAGAAGCGCCCCTTGCGACCGCGTCCGCGGGTCTGCTCCTTTGCGACGACCCACAGCCGGCCGGGATCGCCGGCAATCCCTAGAGTGCGCGCCTCGTCGTTGGTCGAGCCGACGCGGTCGAGACGCGCGATCCGCCAGCCGGCGATGAAGGGTTCCGGTTCGATGCGCCGATCGAGCAAAGCGTTCAAAATAGCGACTGCGCCGCAGCCAGGGCCGCATCGGTCAATGGCGCGGGATAGACAACATAGAAGATGATGACCGCCGTCGCCAGCGCGAGCACAACACGCGCCGCCGAGCTCGGGCGATCGAAGGGCTTGGCCGGCTCATCGAAATACATGATCTTGACGATGCGCAAATAGTAATAGGCGCTGACCGCGCTGAGCAGCACGCCGATCACGGCGAGCGGATAGAGGCCAGCCTTTATCGCGGCGAGGAAAACGTAAAGCTTGGCGAAGAAGCCGGCGAGCGGCGGGACGCCGGCCAGCGAAAACATCATCGCGGCGAGGAAAAAGGCCATCGGGGCGTTGGTGCGGGCGAGGCCGGCGAGATCGGCGATCGTCTCGACATAAACGCCGTCGCGGCGCATCGACAGGATGCCGGCGAATGTACCCAGCGTCATCGCTAGATAGAGCGCCATATAGAGGATGACGCCATGGGCGCCCTCGACCGAGCCGGCCGCCAGGCCGACCAGCGCGAAGCCCATATGGCCGATCGACGAATAGGCCATCAGGCGCTTGATGTTGGTCTGTCCGATCGCGGAGAAAGAGCCGAGCGCCATCGAGGCGATGGCGACAAAGGCGACGATCTGGCGCCAGTCGGCGGCGACGCCCGGAAAAGCGACGACCGTGACGCGCACAAGGATCGCCATCGCCGCCATTTTCGGCGCCGAGGCGAAGAAGGTCGTCACCGGCGTCGGCGCCCCCTCGTAAACATCGGGCGTCCACATATGGAAGGGCACGGCGGAAATCTTGAAAGCAAGGCCCGCCAGCACAAAGGCAAGGCCGAAGACGACGCCGAGGCCGGAATGGCTATGGATCGCATTGGCGACGCCGGTGAAGGAGACCGTGCCGGCATAGCCATAGGTCAACGAAGCGCCATAGAGCAGCATGCCCGAGGACAGCGCGCCGAGGACGAAATATTTCAGACCCGCCTCGGAGGCGCGCATGTCGTCGCGACGATAGGCGGCGATCACGTAAAGCGACAGGCTCATCAATTCGAGCCCGAGATAGAGGGCGATGA
>SSMV01000053.1 GCA_004799435.1 Bradyrhizobium sp. | reverse complement strand
CACATTCGAAGGGCGGGCGGCGATGATTAACTCGGTCTATTCCGGGTGCTATGATCCCGGCGTCGCCGAGGTAAGGCCGACGCGAGTCGTCCTCGGCCTGGCGCGGCGGCTGTTCGACTGAACGGCCACCGTCGCGAGCTCGTCGTTCGCCGCTCCGCCGGTGCGCCGCGTCGCAGGTCCGACGTTGATCCGCGCCTTGAAGACGTTCGAGGGTTTGAACACCGTCGCTAGCGCGGCAGGATCGGCACTTCGACGCCCGTCCTCCTGAAGGCCGGACTCTAGTTCCGCATTGAGGAAATTCTCAGTGGCAGGTCAAAGAGAATGCCCTGATTCTTGTCCCCGCGTTTCTGCGCATCTGGCACTCAACACTGCTGATAGTGCAGATCTGGACAATTCACCTGTCGCAGTCTGCGATGTCGAGAATGTCGAAAAAGGCGCGTGGCCCGTTGGCGCATCGCAAGCGCATCTAATTAATGCACTCGACCTGCGTCACCGACGTTTAGTGGAGGCGCGCCGGGCGAGTGGCGCATTCCTGCGCCCCACGCACAGTTAGAGACAATTGTGACGCGCCGCATATTTTTTTGGAGACAGCAGTGATGGAAATCATCGACGGCGTGAAACACGCTCATCACCGCGTGTTATCCTGGACGATCACCGACCTGTAGCGTGACAATGCGAATCAGAATGCTGCGAGGCGACGGACGGATTTGGCGGCCGTCGCGGCAGTTACGATTGTCGCGCCGCGACAATCAAAACGACTTTGCTTTTGTCCCACCGCTCATCTGCTGGGTACTGAGGATGGCGCGGAACTGTTAGGCAACAAGCGACTCGCGCTCTTTCAGCAGGCGCGCAAGTTTTTCTTCCTGCGCTGCAATCAGATCATCGCCCCGGTTCTCGTCTTGAGCGCCGGAGCGGGCAGTCTTCTGTTCGACGAGATCGCGCAGGTTCGCTCGAACTTGATGGATTTCCTCGTCAATTTGGGCGAGGTTGAGCATTGCGGTCATTTCGGCGGCCTCGTTTCATCTTCGCGCTCGTATCAGACACGACGCTGCTTACCAGTTATGGAGCCCGCTTCCAAACTATCTATTGCCCCACGAGCTATGTTGCGAGCGACCTGCACTCCGATTCATTTTTCAGTTATTTCGGCCCGGAAAGAGGAGCCGATCACTACTCGCACGGGTTATTCCGCCACAACCAAGATAACCTCTTCTGTTTCGCTTTAGGTCGTGCCAAATGGGCGACCACACGGGGACATTGCCCCGATTGGGTTTTTCGGCAAAAATCTGCCTTGAATGGGAGGAACGACATGTCAGCGCTCGCTGATATCGGTGTCACCGGCCTCGCGGTCATGGGAGCCAACCTCGCCCGCAACGCAGCCCGCAAGGGTTTCCGCGTCGCCGTTCACAATCGCTCGCCCGAGAAGACTGACCGGCTGATCGCCGAGCACGGCAAGGAAGGCGCGTTCGTGCCGTCCCATTCGATTGAGGAGTTCGTCGCCTCGCTCGCCAAGCCGCGCGCGATCATCATCATGGTCAAGGCCGGCAAGCCGACGGACGAGGTGATCGCCGAACTGGCGCCGCATCTGGACGAGGATGACATCGTAATCGACGCTGGCAACGCGCTCTTCTCCGACACGCGCCGGCGCGAGCGGGAGCTGGCCGAGAAAAAGCTGCTGTTCGTCGGCATGGGTGTGTCGGGCGGTGAGGAAGGAGCGCTCGAAGGTCCTTCGATCATGCCGGGAGGCGCCAAGGCGGCGTGGGAGCACATCGCGCCGATGGTGACCAAGATGGCGATTTCAGTCGAGGGCACGCCGTGCTGCGCCTATATGGGCCCGGATGGCGCCGGTCACTACGTCAAGATGGTCCACAACGGCATCGAATATGCCGACATGCAGCTGATCGCCGAGGCCTATGACCTGATGCGCTCGATCTACGGCATGTCGGCCGGCGAGATCGGCAAGGTGTTCGCCGGTTGGAAGAGCGGCGACCTCGACTCCTACCTGATCGAGATCACCGCGACCGTGCTGGCGAAGCAGGATCCCTCAAGCAAATCGGCGCTCGTCGATATGATCCGGGACGAAGCGGAGCAGAAGGGTACCGGTCGCTGGACGGCGCAGTCGGCGCTGGAACTCGGCGCGCCGATCACAGCGATCACGGAGGCGGTTTTTGCTCGCGCGCTCTCTGGTCGTCCGGCCCAACGCAAGGCGGCAAGCGCGGCGTTCGAGCGCGCCAAGCTCACCCCCAAGGCGGCGAGATCCGGCGAACTCGACAAGATCCGCGACGCGCTTTACGCCTCCAAGATCGTGGCCTACGCGCAGGGGTTCGAGCAGCTGACGGTCGCGTCCAAGGAATATAAGTGGGACCTCAACCCCGGCCTGATCGCCACGATTTGGCGCGGCGGCTGTATCATCAGGGCGGCCTTCCTCGACCGGATCCGCGAAGGGTACGAAGTCCATCCAGATGCGCCGAGCTTGCTGCTGCAGC
The DNA here is from genome assembly GCA_004799435.1 of Bradyrhizobium sp. Lineage (GTDB taxonomy): Bacteria > Pseudomonadota > Alphaproteobacteria > Rhizobiales > Beijerinckiaceae > Roseiarcus. Next base: position 1,375 of record SSMV01000053.1, on the reverse strand, counting down.
CCTATTTCCGCGATGCGGTGGTCAAGGCGGAGCAGGCTTGGCGCGACGTGGTGGTGCTGGCAATTCAGAGCGGGGTCGCCGTGCCGGCCTTTGCCTCGTCGCTCGAGTATTTCGACGGTCTGCGGCGCGAGCGGGGTCCCGCCAACTTGCTGCAGGGGCTGCGCGACTATTTCGGCGCCCATACCTACCGCCGCATAGACAGGGAGGGATCGTTTCACATCCGCTGGTCCCAGGACGGGACTGAGGTCGACGCGTGACCGTCCAAAAACACGCAATGGTGCGATCGGCGGAGACAGCGCGATTGCTTTAGATTCTTCCCTGACAATGCAGCGATTCGTTGGCTGGGGTTCGGCTCTGGAAAGCTCTCTCTACCTTCCCGTCAAACGCTTCCTCGAAGACCGAGGTTTTTTGGTCAAAGGGGAGGTGGGCGGCTGCGATCTCGTAGCGCTCAAAGAAAGCGAAGCGCCTTTAGTCGTAATTGGCGAACTCAAGCTTTCCTTCAATCTCGAGCTCGTTCTTCAAGCTGTCGATCGCGCCGCTTCTTCGGACGAAGTGTGGATCGCGGCGAAGTTATCGGCGCGGGGGAAAGGCCGCGAAGGCGACGCGCGTTTTCGCAACCTCTGCAGACGATTGGGCTTCGGCATGCTGGGGGTCTCGCCTAGCGGCGAAGTCTCGATCATCGTATCTCCAATTTCGCCAATGCCTCGCAAGGACGCTCGACGCAGATCGCAGCTCATCGGCGAGCATCGCAAACGGATCGGCGATCCTGCGGTCGGCGGCGGATCACGCCAGCCGATCATGACCGCTTATCGCCAACGCGCGCTCGCTTGTGCCGCCGCACTTGCCAATGGCGTGAGCCGGCCGCGAGATCTCAGGCCGATTGCGGCAGACGCACCTTCGATCTTGCGGCGGGACGTCTACGGTTGGTTCAGGCGGCTCGAGCGCGGCGCCTACGCCCTGACAGAGGATGGGGAGAAAGCCTTGGCGCGATGGCCACAGCCGCCCTGCGCTATCTACGGCGTTGTCCCGTCGGTTGCTTCAGCGACTGCAGTGGGGCAGCTCACCGTTGCACAATCCGTGCGACCTCTCACTGAATAGCGACACCGACGAAGACCGCGCTCCCGACTCGGCGGCCATCGCTTCGCGCAGCTTCACACTCCGGTTCGCGAAGCATCTGCTACCGTACATCGCCGAAATCCGTCCGCTTTCTAACTGCTCCGCTCGTCAGCAGACGTTCCGGATACGGCCAGTCACTACCGCTTTGCGCCAATTGCGGCCGGTCCCAGGCAATGCGCCAGTTCCCCAGAGCGGACATTCCGCCAGCATTGCGATTCCGAAACCGTAGGCGTCGCGTCGGACGACCCATTTGATCTGA
>SSMV01000052.1 GCA_004799435.1 Bradyrhizobium sp. | reverse complement strand
TCGAATAGGCGATCACCCGCTTGATGTCGTTTTGCACCAGACCGACGGTCGCGGCGAAGAAGGCGGTGGTGCCGCCGACAATGGTGACGACCGCCAGCGCGGCGGGCGCGCGATCGAAGAGCGGCGACAACCGCGCCACCATGAACACGCCGGCGGTGACCATGGTGGCGGCATGAATGAGGGCGGAAACCGGCGTCGGCCCCTCCATCGCATCCGGCAACCAGGTATGCAGCAGGAACTGCGCCGACTTGCCCATCGCGCCCATGAAGAGCAGCAGACAGGTGATGGTCAGCGCGTCCCATTGCGCGCCCCAGATATGGATCGACATGCCGGCGAGACCGGGGGCCGCGGCGAAAATCTGCTCGAAAGCGACCGAGCCCGAGAGCGTGAAGATGAGGAAGATGCCGAGCGCGAAACCGAAATCGCCGATCCGGTTAACGACGAAGGCCTTGATCGCCGCCGCATTGGCCGAAGGGCGGTCGTACCAGAAGCCGATCAGCAGATAAGAGGCGAGACCGACGCCTTCCCAGCCGAAGAACATCTGAACCAGATTGTCGGCCGTCACCAGCATGAGCATGGCGAAGGTGAAGAGCGACAAATAGGCGAAGAAGCGCGGCCGGCTCGGGTCGTCGGCCATATAGCCGATCGAGTAGGCGTGGACGAGGAAGGAGACGGTGCCCACCACCACCAGCATGACGACGGTCAGCATGTCGATGCGCAGCGCCCAGGCGACCGCCAGCTTGCCCGACACGAACCAGTTGGCGACGGGAACGATCTCCGCCTGCTCCTGATGGCTGAGCGCGACCATGAAGAAGGCGACCCAGGCCAGCAGCGCCGTCACCGCCAGCAGACCGGTTGTCACCAGCTCTGAGGCGCGCCCGCCGATCTGGCGTCCGGCGAGGCCGGCGATCAGAAAGCCGATCAGCGGCGCGAAGACGATGATTTGATAGAGCATCCTCGTCCTCAGCCCTTAAGCGCGTTGATGTCGTCGACCGCGATCGAGCCGCGGTTGCGGTAATAGGCGACGAGAACCGCCAGCCCGATCGCCGCTTCGGCCGCGGCGACGGTGAGGATCAGCAGCGCGAACACCTGACCGGTCAAGTCGCCAGAATGAGTCGAGAAAGCGACGAGATTGATATTGACCGCCAGCAGGATCAGCTCGACCGACATCAAAATGACGATGATGTTCTTGTGATTGAGAATGATGCCGGCGACGCCGATCGTGAAGAGGATCGCCGCGAGCGTCAGATAATGGGCGAGGCCGATATCCATCTCTTGACCCTTCAGATGCCGACGCGCGAGGGAACTTTGCGCAACTCGATCGCCGTCTTGGGATCGCGCGCCACTTGATCGGCGATATTCTGACGCCGGACGCCTACCTTGTGGCGCAGCGTCAGCACGATCGCGCCAATCATCGCGGTGAGCAGGATCATCCCCGCCGCCTGGAAGAAATAGAAATAATGGGTGTAGAGCACCCGCCCGATCGCCGCGGTGTTGGAGAGCGTGCCCGAGGGTGTGGCGGCGGCCGAAGGACTGGGCGAGCCGATCCAGCTAAAGGCGACATAGCCGAGCTCGCCGCCGACGAAAATCGCGATCAGCGCGCCGATCGGCAGATAGCGCACGAAACCCTGTTTGAGTTCGGCGAAGTCGACATCGAGCAGCATGACGACAAAGAGAAACAGCACGGCGACCGCGCCGACATAGACGACGATCAGGATCATGCCGAGGAATTCGGCCCCCATCAGCAGAAAGAGGCCGGCGGCGTTGACGAAGGCGAGGATCAGGAACAGCACCGAGTGGACGGGATTGCGGGCCGAGATCACGGCGAGCGCCGAGACGATCAGCACGATCGCAAATACCCAGAAGAAAAACGCCTCGGCCTGCATCGTCAGTCCCTCGTCCACTTCCCTTCGCCGGCGTCCCGCAATGATCGACGCGGGAGGCGGGTCTATCGATACGGCGCGTCGAGCGCGAGGTTGCGCGCCAGTTCGCGCTCCCAGCGGTCGCCGTTCTCGAGCAGTCGATCCTTGTCGTAAAACAGCTCTTCGCGCGTCTCCGCGGCGAATTCGAAATTGGGCCCCTCAACGATGGCGTCGACCGGGCAGGCCTCCTGGCACAGCCCGCAATAGATGCATTTCGTCATGTCGATGTCGTAGCGCGTCGTGCGGCGCGTGCCGTCGTTGCGGCGCGGCCCCGCCTCGATGGTGATCGCCTGCGCCGGACAGATCGCCTCGCAGAGCTTGCAGGCGATGCAACGCTCCTCGCCATTGGGGTAGCGGCGCAGAGCGTGCTCCGCGCGGAAGCGCGGGCTGAGCGGCGATTTCTCGTGGGGATAGTTCAGCGTCGCCTTGGGCTTGAACATATAGCGAATGGTCAGCGCGAAGGCGCTGATGAACTCGCCCAGGAAAATCGAGCGCGCGGCGGCGTCCAGTCTCAGCGCCATGCCAGTCTCCTTGCGTCGAGCGATTTCATCAATGATGCGCCCCCCACCCCGTCGCCTCCAACACGCCGGCGACCGCCACCACCATGAAGAGCGAGATCGGCAGGAACACTTTCCAGCCGAGCCGCATCAATTGATCGTAGCGATAGCGCGGCACGAAGGCTTTGACGAAGCTGAACATGAAGACCACGCACCACATCTTGGCGAGAAACCACAGCACGCCGGGGATCCAGGTGAAGGGCGCGAAGGGCAGCGGCGATAGCCAGCCGCCGAGGAAAAAGATGGTCGTCATCGCCGACATCGACAGAATGGCGACGAGCTCGGTGAGGAACTGCAGCAGGAACAGCGAGGCCGAATATTCGACCATATAGCCGGCCACCAGTTCCGATTCCGCCTCGGCGAGATCGAAAGGCGGCCGGTTGGTCTCGGCGAGCGCCGAGATGAAGAAGATGACGAACATCGGCAGCAAAGGCAGCCAATACCAGCCGAGGAATCCGTAGCGCGATTGCTGGGCGTGGACGATGTCGGTCAGGTTGAGCGAGCCGGCGCAGAGCAGCACGGTGACGATGACGAAGCCGATCGACACCTCATAGGAGACCATCTGCGCCGCGACGCGCAGCGCCGAGAGCAGCGCATATTTCGAATTGGACGCCCAGCCGGCCATGATGACGCCATAGACGCCGAGCGAGGAGACCGCGAAGAGATAGAGTATGCCGACGTTGATGTTGCCGATCGCCAGGCCGTCGCCGACCGGGATCACCGCCCAAGCGGCGAAAGCGAGCGTCACCGAGACCAGCGGCGCCAGCAGGAACACGCCTTTGTTAGCGCCGGCCGGGATGATCGGCTCCTTGAGAATGAACTTCAGGAAGTCGGCGAAGGGCTGCAGCGTCCCCCAGGGGCCGACGACATTGGGGCCGCGACGCAGGTGGATCGAACCCCAGATCTTACGCTCGGCGTAGATCAGGATCGCGGTGAAGATCAGCACCATGACCAAGAGTGCGAGGCTCTCGAGCAGATAGCGCACAAAGATCCCGAACGGGTTCGCATAGAGCCAGGCGCCGAGCGCCGCCGGACCGCCGTCGACAAAGAAAGCGATCAGCGCGACGACGACCACGAGGCCGACAATCGCCGCGGCGACGCCGGCAATCAGCAGCGGCCGGCTGATCCGGTCGGAATGGGAGGGAGAGGCGCTGCTCATCGCATGTCCTATTCAGCCGCCTGCAAGGTCTGACGTCCCGCGCGCAGGGCCGAGCATTCGGCCATGACGCGCGAAGCGCGCGCGATCGGATTGGTAAGAAAGAAATCGCCGACTGCGCTGGCGAAGGGCGCCTTGTCGAGCGCGCCGCCCAGCTTGGCGAGCGCGGCGAAAACGCCCGCATCGGCCGGCGCGACCGCGTCCAACGCGACGAGATGCGGATGCGCGGCGGCAAGCGCGGCGCGCAGACCGACGAGCGAATCATAGGGCAGTTTCGCCCCGAGCGCGTCCGACAGCGCCCTGAGGATCGCCCAATCCTCGCGCGCGTCGCCGGGCGGGAAAATCGCGCGGTCGCCGAACTGCGGGCGGCCCTCGGTATTGACGTAGATGCCGGTCTTTTCGGGATAGGCGGCGCCGGGCAGCACCACGTCGGCGCGATGCGCGCCGCGATCCCCGTGCGAGCCGATGTAGACGACGAAGGCGCCGGACGCGATTTCGATCTCGTCGGCGCCAAGATTGAAGAGGAGATCGACCCCGCCCGCCGCCATCGCAGGCGCGTCGAGCCCGCCCGGCCCCGGCGTGAAGCCGACATCGAGGCCGCCGACCCTCGAGGCCACGTTCTGCAACACGTTGAAGCCGTTCCAGCCGTCCTTGACCACGCCAAGCGACAGCGCCGCTTTGGCGGCAAGCGACAGCACGGCGAGCCCATCGGGCCGCGCCGCAGCGCCAGCTCCCAGAATGAACATCGGCTTGGTCTTTTGCACCGGCGGATGGTCGGCGAAGGCGGCGAGCCCGTCCGCCCCGGCCCCGAGGTGGTTATATTGATAGGTGAGATCGAGCTTCTCGCCGACGACGCCGATCAGGCAATCGCCCTTGAGCCAGCGCTTGCGGATGCGCGCGTTCAGCACCGGCGCCTCAATGCGCGGATTTGAGCCGATGATCATGATCGCATCGGCTTCGTCGATGCCGGCGATGGTCGAATTGAAGAGATAGCTGGCGCGGCCGTGCTCGGGCGAGAACTTCGAACCGTCCTGACGGCAATCGAGATTGGCGACGCCGAGCCCCTCCATTAGGCCCTTGAGCGCGAACATCTCCTCGACGCTCGCGAGATCACCGGCGATTGCGCCGATCTTGGTCGCCTGCGTCGCCTTCGCCTTGGCGGCGATCGCCGCGAAAGCCTGCGGCCAACTCGCCGGCCTGAGCTTGCCCTCGACGCGGATATAGGGGCGATCGAGCCGCTGCGTCTTCAGGCCGTCGACGACATGGCGCGTCTTGTCCGAAATCCATTCCTCGTTGATCGCGTCATTGAGCCGCGGCAGGATGCGCACCACCTCGCGCCCGCGTGAATCGATGCGGATCGCGCAGCCGACGGCGTCCATCACGTCGACGCTTTCGGTCTTCACATATTCCCATGGGCGCGCATGGAACGCGGTCGGTCGCGAGGTGAGCGCGCCGACCGGGCAAAGGTCGACGACATTGCCCTGCAGCTCGGAGGTCAAGGCGCGCTCGAGATAAGAGGTGATCTCCATGTCTTCGCCGCGGCCGATCGCGCCAAGCTCCGACACCCCTGCGACTTCGGTGGCGAAGCGGATGCAGCGCGTGCAGTGAATGCAGCGGTTCATTGAGGTCTTGACCAGCGGCCCGAGATATTTGTCCTCGACCGCGCGCTTGTTCTCGGCGAAGCGCGACGAATCCGCGCCATAGCCCATCGCCTGATCCTGCAGGTCGCATTCGCCGCCCTGGTCGCAGATCGGGCAGTCGAGCGGATGATTGATGAGCAGGAATTCGAGCACGCCCTTGCGCGCCTTGCGCGCCATCGGCGAATTGGTCTCGACCACCGGCGGTTCGCCATTCGGGCCGGGCCGCAAATCCCTGATCGCCATCGCGCAGGAGGCGGTCGGCTTGGGCGGGCCACCCTTCACCTCGACCAGACACATGCGGCAATTGCCGGCGATCGACAGGCGCTCGTGGAAGCAGAAGCGCGGCACTTCTGCGCCCGCCGCTTCGGCCGCCTGAAGCAGCGTATATTCGGGGGGCAGGTCGAGCTCTTTGCCGTCGATGATGATCTTGGCCATCGCCCCTACTCCGCCGCTTTTTCGCCGTGCCCAGCTCGCCAGTAAGCAAGCAGGTCGGTTACGGCCAGGCCTTCGATCGTCATGCCTTCGAGCCGAGCATTCGTGATCGTTGCTCCGGCGAGATTGGCCTTTTCGATCCTGAGACCGGCAAGATTGACGTTTTGCACCCGCCAGCCCGACATGTTGACGTCGTCGAAAGAGCTGCCCGACATGTTGATGTTATGGAAGTCGGCGCCGGAGAGATTGACGTCATCAAAGCGCGACCCCGAAAGATCGGAAGTCTGGACTTCGAGACGGTGTTTCGCGCGCTCGATCTTCATCGCCTCTACTCCGCCGCCATATTCGCGGGCTCGCTATGCGGATTGGCCGCGTAGCGATCGATCCGTTTTTCGATCTCGGGGCGGAAATGGGCGATCAACCCCTGGATCGGCCAGGCCGCCGCATCGCCGAGCGCACAGATCGTGTGGCCCTCGACCTGTTTGGTGACGTCGAGCAGCATGTCGATCTCGCGCTTCTGCGCCCTGCCCTCGGCCATGCGGGTCATCACCCGCCACATCCAGCCGGTGCCCTCGCGGCAGGGCGTGCACTGGCCGCAGCTCTCGTGCTTGTAGAAATAGGCCAGCCGCGCGATCGCCCGGATCAGATCGGTCGACTTGTCCATGACGATGACCGCCGCCGTGCCAAGCCCCGACTTGAGCTTGCCGAGCGAGTCGAAATCCATCGGACAGTCGAGGATCTGCGCCGCCGGCAGCATGCGCACCGACGAGCCGCCAGGAATCACGGCAAGCAGATTGTCCCAGCCGCCGCGCATGCCGCCGGCGTGTTTGTCGATCAGCTCGCGGAAGGGAATCGACATCGCCTCTTCGACATTGCACGGCTTGTTGACGTGGCCGGAGATGCAGAAGACCTTGGTGCCGACATTGTTGGGCGCGCCGAAGCCCGCAAACCACGCGCCGCCGCGCCGAAGAATGGTCGGCGCGACCGCGATCGACTCGACATTATTGACCGTCGAGGGACAACCATAGAGGCCCATATTGGCCGGAAACGGCGGCTTCATCCGGGGCATGCCCTTCTTGCCCTCGAGCGACTCGAGCATCGCCGTCTCTTCGCCGCAGATATAGGCGCCCGCGCCATGGTGGACGTAAATGTCGAACGGCCAGCCGTGGATATTGTCCGTGCCGATCAGATTGGCCTCATAGGCCTCGTCGACCGCCGCCTGCAGGTGTTTGCGCTCGAGGACATATTCGCCGCGCACATAAATATAGGCGGCGTTGGCGCCCATCGCGAACGAGGCGATCAGGCAGCCTTCGACCAGCGTATGCGGGTCGTTGCGCATGATCTCGCGATCCTTGCAGGTGCCGGGCTCCGACTCGTCTGCGTTGACGACGAGATAATGCGGGCGCTTGGGATCGACGACCTTGGGCATGAAGGACCATTTGAGCCCGGTCGGAAAGCCGGCCCCGCCCCGCCCGCGCAGGCCCGACGCCTTCATCTCGGCGATGATCCCGTCGCGGCCCTTTTCGATGATCGCCTTCGTCCCGTCCCAGGCGCCGCGCGCGCGCGCGCCCTTCAGGCTGCGATCGCCGAAGCCGTAGAGGTTGGTGAAGATCCGGTCCTTGTCTTCAAGCATCGCTGGCTCTTCCCGTCACGGCTTGACCGACGCCGGCCCGCTCTTGCCGTCCGCGCCGTAGAGCGTGGTCAGCGCGGTCAGCGACCCTTCCGCCGGTTCGGACGAGGTGCGCCCGATCTGCGATCCCGTCTTGACCGGCTTGCCGGCGACAAGATTGTCGAGCAGCTTGGCGAAATTGGCCTGGGTCAGGTCTTCGTAATAGTCTTCGTTGATCTGCACGGCGGGCGCGTTGCAGCAGGCGCCGATACATTCGGTCTCCACCCACGAGAGCGCGCCGTCGCCGGTCACATGGCCCTCGGGGCCGATGCGATTGCGGCACATCTGCTTGATCGCCTCGGCGCCGCGCAACACGCAGGGCGTCGTCCCGCAGACCTGAACATGATGACGGCCGACCGGCTCGAGATTGAACATCGTGTAGAAGGTCGCGACCTCGAGCGCGCGGATATAGGGCATGGCGAGCATGTCCGCGGCCGCCTCGATCGCCGGCTTGGGCAACCAGAAATCATGTTGCAACTGGGCCCGCCACAAGAGCGAAATGATCGCCGAGGCCTGACGACCGGGCGGATATTTCGTGATCTCCTTCTCCGCCCACGCCTTGTTTTCGGGCGTGAAGGCGAAGCTGGCCGGCTGGATTTCGGCAAGACGGCGAACGGACATGCTCAGTCAACCTCGGATGGGCTAAGGGCGATGGCGCTCATCGGTCGACGTCGCCGAAAACGATGTCGATCGAGCCGAGGATCGCGCTGATGTCGGCCAGCATGTGTTTACGGCACATGAAATCCATCGCCTGCAGATGCGGAAAGCCCGGCGAGCGCAATTTGACGCGATAGGGTTTGTTGGTCCCGTCGGAGACGAGATAGACGCCGAACTCGCCCTTGGGCGCTTCGACCGCGGCGTAGACTTCGCCAGGCGGCGTCTTGTAGCCCTCGGTGTAGAGTTTGAAATGATGGATGAGCGATTCCATCGAGCGCTTCATCTCGGCGCGCCGCGGCGGCGTGATCTTGCCGTCTTCGATCACCACCGGCCCCTGCCCGTCCGCCGCCTGAAGCTTTTCGCAGCATTGCTTCATGATCTTGGTCGACTGCCGCATCTCCTCCATACGGATCAGATAGCGGTCGTAATTGTCGCCGTTTTTGCCGACCGGAATGTCGAAATCCATTTCCTCGTAACATTCATAGGGCTGCGACTTGCGCAGATCCCACGCCGCGCCCGAGCCGCGCACCATGACCCCGGAGAAACCGAAGGCCCAGGCGTCGGCGAGACTGACGATTCCGATGTCGACGTTGCGCTGCTTGAAAATGCGGTTGCCGGTCAGCAGCGTTTCGAGATCGTCGCAGACTTTCAAAAACGGATCGCAGAAGGCGTAGATATCGTCGACGAGTTCAGGCGGCAGGTCCTGATGGACGCCGCCGGGCCGGAAATAGGCGGCGTGCATGCGCGCGCCGCTGGCGCGCTCATAGAAGACCATCAGCTTCTCGCGCTCTTCGAAGCCCCACAGCGGCGGGGTCAGCGCGCCGACGTCCATCGCCTGCGTCGTGACGTTGAGCAGATGCGACAGCAGCCGCCCGATCTCGCTATAGAGCACACGAATAAGCTGGGCCCGGCGCGGCACCGCGACCCCGAACAGCTTCTCGACCGCCAGCGCGAAGGCGTGCTCTTGGTTCATCGGCGCGACATAGTCGAGCCGATCAAGGTACGGCACGTTCTGCAGATAGGTGCGCGCCTCCATCAGCTTCTCGGTGCCGCGATGCAGCAGGCCGATATGCGGATCGACGCGCTCGACCACTTCCCCGTCGAGCTCCAGCACCAGCCGCAGCACGCCATGGGCCGCAGGATGCTGCGGCCCGAAATTAATCGAGAAATTGCGCAGCGAGCGTTCGGCGCTGGGCGCGGCGCTGGTCATTTCTTCACCTGCACGCCGCTCGCACGAAGGCTGGACACGGCTGAATCGAGAGCGCGCGGAACGATGTAGGTCTGCATCAATTGCGTGATGTCCGACATGCGTCCCATGACGCTCGGCATCTTCTTCAAGACCTCCGTACCGACCGGCGAGGAATAGAATTGTTGCAGCGCAATCAATTCATCCTTCGAAAAGACCTCGAGCATCACAACAATTGCCGCCTGCTCGATGACGTCGCTGTTTTCGAGCAGAACGCTTTTCATAAAGGCGTCGATGAACTGATTGACCTGATCGTCGGTCATAGTCGGGTTCTTCGTCTTCAACTGCACGCTGACCCGCGCCGCGATTTGCGGCGCGGATTGCGCCACCAGCCCTTTCAGGTTGAAGGTGTGTGCATAGGCGCGGGCCGCCTCGACCGTCGCGGGGTCGTAGCCTTTCAGCTTGTCCGCGAACTGACTGGGCTGCAAATCCTCGGCGACCGTCGCGCCGACGCATGCGAGGGTCAAAGCCAGAGCGAGAACGACCGCTTTCACAGAGCCAAGCATCGCTATTGCCCTTTCGCTTTCTCGTCGCCAGGCAGCGGCGCGCCTTCCCATGGGCTGAGGAAGTCGAACTGACGGAATTCCTGCGTCAGCTTGACCGGCTCGTAACGCACCCGCTTTTCCTGATCGTCATAACGCAGTTCGACGAAGCCGGTCATCGGGAAATCCTTGCGCAACGGATGGCCGTCGAAACCATAGTCGGTGAGGATGCGGCGCAGGTCCGGATGGCCTTCGAACAGAATGCCGTACATGTCGTAGGCTTCCCGCTCATACCAATCAGCGGCGGGAAAGACCTGGATCGTCGAGGGAACTGGTGTCGCCTCGTCGGTGGCGATCTTGATGCGCACGCGAAGATTGAGCCTGGGCGACAAGAGCAGATAGACGACGTCGAAACGCTTATCGCGCTCAGGATAATCGACGCCGCTGAGATCGGTGAAACAGATGAACTGGCAGGCAGGATCGTCGCGCAGAAAACTCAGCACCTCGACGATGCGCAAGGCTTCTGCCTCGAGCGTCAGTTCGCCGAAGCTTTCATGAACGGCGAGCACGGCGCCTGGAAGGCTCGCCAGCGCCCTGTCGCCGATCGCTTTCAACGCGTCGTCCATCCTGAACATCCAAATCTCGCGATCGAGCGCCGCCGTTCGTGGCGCCAATCGCGCATCCGTGAAGCCCCTTGCGCGGCCCGTTCATTGGCGGGCCGCCTTTACTATCGTTCGATCGTTCCGGTGCGGCGGATCTTCTTCTGCAGCATCAACACGCCGTAAAGCAGCGCCTCTGCCGTCGGCGGGCACCCCGGAACATAGATATCGACCGGCACGATGCGGTCGCAGCCGCGCACCACCGAATAGGAATAATGATAATAGCCGCCGCCATTGGCGCAGGAGCCCATCGAAATGACGTAGCGCGGCTCCGGCATCTGGTCGTAGACCTTGCGCAACGCCGGAGCCATCTTATTGGTCAGCGTGCCGGCGACGATCATCACGTCGGACTGGCGCGGGCTGGCGCGCGGCGCGAAGCCGAAGCGCTCGACATCATAGCGCGGCATCGACAATTGCATCATCTCGACGGCGCAGCAGGCCAGGCCAAAGGTCATCCACATCAGCGATCCGGCACGCGCCCATTGGATGAGCTCGTCGGCCGACGTGACAAGAAAGCCCTTGTCGGCGAGCGTGGCGTCGACCTCGCCGAAGAAACGATCATTGGCGCCCACCAGTCGGCCGGTGGCCGGATCGATCACGCCGCGCGGCGCGGGCGCGACAACGGGAGCGGTCAATCCCATTCGAGCGCTCCCTTGTTCCATTCGTAGACGAAACCGATCGTCAATACGCCGAGGAAAGCGATCATCGACCAGAAGCCCAAAGCGCCGATGTCGTGGAAAGCGAGCGCCCAGGGGAAGAGATAGGCGACCTCAAGATCGAAGATGATGAACAGCAGCGACACCAGATAGAAGCGCACGTCGAATTTCATCCGCGCGTCGTCGAACGGATTGAAGCCGCATTCATAGGCCGACAGCTTTTCAGGATCGGGGCTCTTATAAGCGACGATGAAGGGCGCGATCATCAGCGCGCCGCCGATCAGCGCGCTGAGGCCGATGAAGACGACAAGCGGAAGATAGTCGGCGATGAGACTCGGCACTGCGCCTCCGCGGGGGTCTTTTTTCGAGCGCCGGCGGGGCCCGCGCTTCCTGCCGCATCGCTTCCGGCGACGGGCGCCGCCGGGGCTCGCGAAACGAGCATTTGCAGGCCTATCGCAGCATAGCGAAGGGCGCAAGACGGAAGGCGCCCAGAAGCCAGACCTCCGACGCAAATTATCGACGACAACGCTCAGAACCCGGACTTTGCCGGCGCGTTGCGATGATGGATGAAGGATTGGGAAAATGGCGAGAGAGACGGGACTTGAACCCGCGACCTCCGGCGTGACAGGCCGGCGCTCTAACCAACTGAGCTACTCCCCCGGAAGGGCGACCAGCCGATAAGACACGAGACTGGGCAAGTCAAGCGCGGCGCTTGCCAATCCGGGACGCGCCGATGGCGTCAGTAGCGCGTCGTCGCAAGCCGCCAGCGGGCGATTTCGGCGGTCGTCAGCACCCGCAACACGCCCGGCGCCTGCGACTCGGCGCGCCAGACCAGCGCCGGGTCGACGCCCATCTGGGCGGCGTATCGCGCCACCTCGATCACCATGTCGCGGTCGGCGATCCCACTTCGCGCCCCGTCCGTATCGCCCGAGAACATGCGATGCAGCCCAATTCGACTGGCTGGCGGCGCGACGCGCCGCGCGGCCCCCATCAACGCATAGACGCAAGCCGAGAGACACTCGCCGGCGACCGGCCCGGACAGCGCGCCCATCGTGGCGAAGCCGGCGACCATGATCGTGGCGCGGGCCCGCCGGAACGCCCGGCCAAGCTCCATCGACGCGACGACATTGCCGCCCGGCGAATTGAGGAAGATGACGCCGCGAAACGGCTCGGTCTGCGCGGCTTGTCTGGCGAATTCCGCGAAAGCCTCCGGGGTATCGACGCCGATGACGCCGTCGGCGATGATCACTTGCGGACAATCGGCGGCGCAGCCGGTGGAATCGAAATTGACCGCGCGGAACGTCATCGTCCCGGGATCGGCCAGCGCGGGCGAACCGGAGATCGCCGCCAGGTAAAGAATGCCGATGAACCCGAAAGCCACGAGTGCGGACCGTGCCTCGCGGCTTCTCCGCGCCGCGCCGGATCGGCTGGTGGGCGGTGACGGGCTCGAACCGCCGACCCTCTCGGTGTAAGCGAGATGCTCTACCAACTGAGCTAACCGCCCTTGATCGCCGCCGCGCGACGCTGCGGCTGCGGAAACTACCTCACTCACGCCTGCGGGGCCAACCCCGTTCAACAGCGAGAGCGATTATGTCGGACGGCGACAAAAAAGGGCGGCCGCCGGCCGCCCTCGAATTGCTGGCTTTCGCGGCGACGCGCGCCGCGCAAAGCGAAATCGCTCACTTCTTGGGAGCGGCCTTCTTGTTGAGGCTCGCCTTGAGCGCGGCGCCTGCCTTGAAGCGCGCGTTCTTGGAAGCGGCGATCTTGATTTCCTTGCCGGTCGCCGGGTTGCGGCCCTTGCCGGCGGCGCGCTCGCGCACCGAGAACGTGCCGAAACCGACCAGGCGCACTTCATCGCCCTTCCGGAGCGACTTGGCGATCCCATCGAGCGTCGCTTCCAGCGCGGCCGCCGCGGCGACCTTGGTCAGATCCGCTTCCTTCGCAATATGCTCGACGAGTTCGAGTTTGTTCATTTGGGCCTCTCCTTTGCCACTGTCGACGTTCCTGCGACGCCGCGCGCGTTTCCGCCGCCGTCGTCGCGAAGCCGCCCTTTGGCCGCCCCAGCGAATCGACGCTCGAGGTAGTTCATTGCTCGCCAATCGGCCGTGTAAAATCAAGGCTCGCAGCGCGCTGAACCCACAAAATAGTAGGTCTTCCCGGCGATTCTGATGTGTGCAGATGCGAAAAGACCGCGAATCCGGGCGGATTCGCGGTCTTTCCTGTTCCTAAGCGGCTCGGACGGACGCGCTTGACGGACGCGCTTAATGCGCAACCATCCCGGCCCCGTCTTCATCGCCGACGATCGGCGGCGGCGTCGACGGCGTGGCGGTCTCTTCCCACGAGATCGCCTGCGGCTGGCGCACCAGCGCCTGCGCAAGCACCTCGTCCATGCGCGAGACCGGAACGATCTCCAGCCCGCTCTTCAGCGAAGCCGGCAGATCGGCGAGATCCTTGGCGTTGTCCTCCGGGATGAGGACTTTCTTGATCCCGCCGCGCAGCGCCGCCAGCAGCTTCTCCTTCAAGCCGCCGATCGGCAAGACGCGCCCGCGCAGCGTGATCTCGCCGGTCATCGCGACGTCGCGACGCACCGGAATGCCGGTCAGCATCGAGACGATCACCGTCGCCATCGCAACGCCAGCCGAAGGACCATCCTTCGGCGTCGCGCCCTCAGGCACGTGGACGTGGATGTCGCGCTTGTCGAACAGCGGCGGCTCGATGCCGAAATCGAGCGCGCGCGAACGAACGTAAGACGCCGCGGCGGAAATCGATTCCTTCATCACGTCCTTGAGGTTGCCGGTGACCGTCATGCGTCCCTTGCCGGGCATCATCACGCCTTCCACCGTCAACAACTCGCCGCCGACCTCCGTCCAGGCAAGACCCGTCACCAACCCGACCGCGTCGTCGGCCTCGATCTCGCCGTAGCGGAACTTCGGCGGCCCGAGATATTCGGCGACCGCGACAGCATTGACGACGATCCTCTTCTTCTTGTTGGTGAGGATGTCCTTGACCGCCTTGCGCGCGAGATTGGAAATCTCACGCTCGAGGTTGCGCACGCCCGCCTCGCGCGTATAGCGACGCACGAGCTCGAGCAGAGCCTCGTCCTCAACCTGCCATTCCTTGGCGTCGAGCCCATGCTTGACCATCGCGTTGGGCAGCAGGTGACGCTTGGCGATCTCGACCTTCTCATCCTCGGTGTAGCCCGCGATGCGGATGATCTCCATACGATCCATCAGCGCTGGCGGAATGTTGAGCGTGTTCGCGGTCGTCACGAACATCACGCCCGACAGGTCGTAATCGACCTCGAGGTAATGATCGTTGAAGGTCGCGTTCTGCTCGGGATCGAGCACCTCAAGCAAAGCCGAGGACGGATCGCCGCGGAAATCCATGCCCATCTTGTCGATCTCGTCGAGCAGGAAGAGCGGATTGGAGCTCTTGGCCTTGCGCATCGACTGGATGACCTTGCCGGGCATCGAGCCGATGTAGGTGCGCCGATGGCCGCGGATCTCCGCCTCGTCGCGCACGCCGCCAAGCGACATGCGAACGAACTCGCGCCCCGTCGCCTTGGCGATCGACTTGCCAAGCGACGTCTTGCCGACGCCGGGCGGGCCGACGAGACACAGAATCGGGCCCGTCAGCTTGTTGGCGCGCTGCTGGACGGCGAGATATTCGACGATGCGGTCCTTGACCTTGTCGAGGCCGAAGTGGTCGGCGTCGAGAATCGCCTGCGCGGCTGGCAGGTCCTTCTTGATCTTCGACTTCTTCTGCCACGGGATCGACAGCAGCCAATCGAGGTAGTTGCGCACCACCGTCGCTTCGGCCGACATCGGCGACATCTGGCGCAGCTTCTTGAGCTCGCCCATCGCCTTGTCGCGCGCTTCCTTGGTCAGCTTGGTCTTCTTGATGCGATCCTCAAGCTCGGACATCTCGTCGCGACCTTCTTCGTCGCCGAGTTCCTTCTGGATCGCCTTCATCTGCTCGTTGAGATAATACTCGCGCTGCGTCTTCTCCATCTGGCGCTTGACGCGCGTGCGGATGCGCTTCTCGACCTGCAGCACGGAGATTTCGCTCTCCATCAGGGCGAGGCACTTCTCGAAACGCTTGGCGATCGAATGGATCTCGAGGATCGCCTGCTTGTCGGCGAGCTTGACAGCGAGATGCGAGGCGATCGTGTCGGCGAGCTTGCCGTAGTCGTCGATCTGCGTGACCGCAGCGACCACTTCGGGCGAGATCTTTTTGTTGAGCTTCACGTAGTTCTCGAATTCCGAGACGACGGAGCGCGACAGCGCCTCCGCTTCGATCGGATCGATCGAGTCGTCGGGAACCGCTTCGGCTTCGGCCTGATAATAGCCCTCGGTCGGCAGATAGGCGCGAACATGCGCGCGCGACTGGCCCTCGACCAGCACCTTGACGGTGCCGTCGGGCAGCTTGAGCAGTTGCAGCACCTTGGCCAACGTGCCGGTGGTGAAGATCGCTTCCGTCGTCGGATCGTCGTCGGCGGCGTTCATCTGCGTCGCCAGCAGAATCGGCTTGTCCGCCTTCATCACCTCTTCGAGGGCGCGAATCGACTTCTCGCGGCCGACAAAGAGCGGCACGATCATATGCGGAAACACCACAATGTCGCGCAACGGCAAGACGGGATAGACGTCGAACACGCCGGGATCGGGCAACTTGCGGGAGCTGGTCATTGACGGTCCTGTTTCTTTGTGACCCGGGCGCGGCCCCAACCGCCCCGAGTTTGAAGCGCCGTCCGGCCGACGCGCTCCGGCCGCTCTGAGCGCCGGATCGCGCCGCCTGGTCGCTGACGGGAGAATCGATTCCCCTTCGCCCGCGCCCCGACGCTGCGGGCCCTGCAACGAAGCACGATGCATGAACCGCTTGGTGAAAAGATGGCGGTTCGTCGTTCCGGTTTCAAGCCGCGTCGACGTCGAAACGCAGCAGCTTCCCCAGACTCGTCAGCCGGCCTTCTCGGCCCGCTCCGCGTAGATATAGAGCGGACGCGCCTTGCCATCGACCACCTCGGGTCCGATCACCACCTGCTCGACGCCGTCGAGGCCGGGCAGATCGAACATCGTGTCGAGCAGGATGCCCTCCATGATCGAGCGCAATCCGCGCGCGCCGGTGCGCCGCTCGATCGCTTTCTTGGCGACGACCACGAGCGCCTCGTCCTGGAAGGTCAGATCGATGCTCTCCATCTCAAACAGCCGCTGATACTGCTTGACCAGCGCGTTCTTGGGCTCGGTGAGAATCTTCTTCAGCGCGTCCTCGTCGAGATCCTCGAGCGTCGCGATCACCGGCAGGCGGCCGACGAACTCGGGGATGAGGCCGAACTTGAGCAGATCCTCCGGCTCCACCTGGCGGAACACTTCGCCGGTGCGCCGGTCGTCGGGCGCCTGGACCTTGGCGGCGAAGCCGATCGAGGTGCCCTTGCCGCGCGCCGAGATGATTCGCTCGAGGCCCGAGAAGGCGCCGCCGCAGATGAACAGGATGTTGGTCGTGTCGACCTGGAGGAACTCCTGCTGCGGATGCTTGCGGCCGCCCTGCGGCGGAACGCTGGCGATCGTGCCTTCCATGATTTTCAGCAGCGCCTGCTGAACGCCCTCGCCCGACACGTCGCGGGTGATCGAGGGATTGTCCGACTTGCGGCTGATCTTGTCGATTTCATCGATATAGACGATGCCGCGCTGCGCCCGCTCGACATTATAGTCGGAGGCCTGCAGCAGCTTGAGGATGATGTTCTCGACGTCCTCGCCGACATAGCCCGCCTCGGTCAATGTCGTGGCGTCGGCCATGGTGAAGGGCACGTCGAGGATGCGCGCCAGCGTCTGGGCAAGCAGCGTCTTGCCCGAACCGGTCGGCCCGATCAGCAGGATGTTCGACTTGGCGAGCTCGACGTCGCTGTGCTTGGTCGCGTGATTGAGCCGCTTGTAATGATTGTGGACCGCCACGGAGAGGACGCGCTTGGCCTGCGGCTGCCCGATCACATAGTCGTCGAGGACCTTGCAGATCTCGCGCGGCGTCGGAATCCCGTCCTTGCTCTTGACCAGGGCGGTCTTGCTCTCCTCGCGGATGATGTCCATGCACAGTTCGACGCATTCATCGCAGATGAACACGGTCGGGCCCGCGATGAGCTTGCGCACTTCGTGCTGGCTCTTGCCGCAGAAAGAGCAATACAGGGTGCTCTTAGCGTCGCCCTCGGCCTTGGCCATTGTTTTTTCTCCGTTCCAGCCGCCTGCGGTCGTTGCGATTCAGTAGTCGCCCAACCGAGCAGCCTAGGTAAAGCATCCTAACAAACCGTAGCGCCGACCCTCGCTGCGGAACCGAGACACGCTGCAAGAAACACGCCCGCGAGGCTTGTCCCGGCCTCGGACAGCCCCCAACCGCAGGCAATCATGTATCGGCGCGATAAATCAAGCCAGATCGGGCCTGAATACCGAACGAAACCTGTCCAATTCCCGGCGCGGGGCCTTTGCGCGCCCTCAGACGGGCTTGAGTTCTTCGACCTCGGTCGTCCGCTTGGCCGTCACTTCATCGACGATCCCGAAGGCCTTTGCCTCCTCCGCCGACATGAAATGATCGCGGTCGAGCGTGCGCTCAATGGCTTCGAAACTCTGTCCGGTGTGGTGGACATAGATCTCGTTCAGCCGATTCTTGACCTTGATAATGTCCTCGGCGTGGCGCTGGATGTCGGAGGCCTGCCCTTGGAAGCCGCCCGAGGGCTGGTGGACCATGATGCGCGAATTGGGCAGCGCGTAGCGCATCCCCTTTTCGCCGGCCGCCAGCAGCAGCGAGCCCATGGACGCCGCCTGGCCGATGCACATGGTCGTCACTTTGGGACGGATGAACTGCATCGTGTCGTAAACCGACAGCCCCGCCGTCACCACGCCGCCGGGCGAGTTCATGTACATGGCGATGTCTTTTTTCGGATTGTCGGCTTCGAGAAACAGCAATTGCGCCACCACCAGCGACGCCGAGACGTCCTCGATCGGCCCGACGACGAAAATGATTCGTTCGCGCAGCAGGCGCGAGAAAATGTCGAACGACCGCTCGCCGCGCGCCGATTGCTCGATGACGATCGGCACAAGGTTATTGAAATAATAGTCGACCGGATCGCGCATGGGTCTCGCTTTCGGGAATCAAAGGGCGCAGCCAGCCGGTAACATAGGGTGCGCGGCGCACTTGTGAAGGGGCCGCCCCGAGAGGCGGCCCAGGCTGTGGCTTACAGAGCTCAGAAAAGGCTTAAGCGGCGGGCGAAGCCGGCTCGTCGTCGTCGGCCAGCAACTCCTTGACGGTCACCTTGCGGTCTTCGACCTTGGCGACAGCGAGGAGATGGTCGACGACTTTCTCCTCATAGATCGGGGCGCGCAACTGGGCGAGCGCTTCCTGATTGTTGCGGTAGAAGTCCCAGACCTGCTGCTCCTGCCCCGGAAAAGAACGGGCGCGGGCGACCAGCGCCTTGGTCATCTCGTCGTCGCTGATCGTCACTTCAGCCTTGGAGCCGATTTCGGCCAGCAAGAGGCCGAGGCGCACGCGGCGCACGGCGATCGCGCGATAATCGTTGCGCGCCGCCTCCTCGGTCGTGTTTTCGTCGGCGAAGCTACGGCCGCTCGCCTGATGCTCGCGCTCGACCTGGGTCCAGATGGCCGAGAATTCCTGCTCGACCAGTCCTTCCGGCACTTCGAAATTGTAGCGCTCGGCCAGCGCGTCGAGAAGCTTGCGCTTGACCCGCTCGCGCGAGGCGCGGCCATATTCGCTGGCGATCGTCTCGCGCACCTTTTCGCGCAGCGCCTCGACGGATTCGACGCCATAGGTCCTGGCGAAGGCTTCATCGACGACCAGTTCCTCCGGCGCGGCGACCGCTTTGACGGTGGTGTCGAATTCAGCCTTGCGGCCGGCGAGCTTGCGGGTCGCATAGGCCTCGGGGAAGGTCGCCTCGACCTTGCGCCTTTCGCCGGCGGTCGCGCCCATGAGCTGGTCCTCGAAGCCGGGAATAAAGGTTCCCGAGCCGATCACCACTTCGATGTTCTCGCTCGTTCCGCCCTCGAAGGCCTCCCCGTCGATCGTTCCGACGAAATCGACGGTGACGCGATCGAATTTCTCCGCCTTGGCGCCCGCCGGTCGGTCGGCATAGGCGCGCCGATCCTGGGCGAGGCGCTGAACGCCCTCGTCGATTTCGGTGTCGCCGATCTCGGCGACCGGCCGCTCAAGGCTGATGTCCGAATGGTCGCCGACCTCGAATTTCGGCAGCACTTCGAGCGCTACGGTGAAGGCGAGATCGCCGCGCGCCTCAAGCGCCGCCTCCAGCGTGTCCTTGTCGGTCGGCAGTGCGACGCGTGGCTCCTGCGCCAGGCGCAAGCCGCTGTCGCTGACGATCTGCTTGTTGGCGGCGGCGATCGTCTCCTGGACGACATCGGCCATCACAGAGCGGCCATAGACGCGCTTCAAATGGGCGACCGGCACCTTGCCCGGGCGGAAGCCGTTGATCCGGACCTTGTCCTTCATATCGGCGAGTTGCGCGTTCAGGCGCGTCGCGAGATCGCTCGCCGGCACAACGATGGCGTATTCGCGCTTCAGCCCCTGGCTCAGCGTCTCGGTGACTTGCATTTCAATCCGCCCTCGTTCGCCCGCCGCCGGCGCGGGAAGGCGAGACTGGTGCGGGCGGAGGGGCTCGAACCCCCACGACATCTCTGCCACCGGAACCTAAATCCGGCGCGTCTACCAGTTCCGCCACGCCCGCATCCCGCTTGCTTCCCGCAGGAGCGGCTGGTCTGCATTGGGCCGGCTCTATAGCAGCTTGCCCGCTTCGCGCCAGCGAAAAAATACGCTTTGTGACGTTGCGGCGCCTTTGGCCTTGCGCCGCAGATCAGTCCCGCAACGAGGCGGCGAGCGCGACGGTGAAGACCCCGCCCGCCAGCGTCAGCGCGGTCGCGTGGGCGGCGCCAAAGCCAATGAACGAGGGCGCGGCGGCGAGAACGCCAAGCGCGGCCAAACCCGCGACGACGCAAAAGCCGCCGATCAATCCGCCAAAACCGATCTTGCTCATGACCCAACTCTCCCAACGCGTGCCGTTGCGACGCGGGGGCGCCGACGACGAGTGCGCGGCGCAAGACCGGCGCCTGGGCAAAATGTGCCAAAATGGAGCAGATCGAGAGTGAGTCGAAGCGAAGCCGGCCCGATGAGAGGCGAGGCTCAGGTTTCGAAGGCGCGGAGGCCTTGGCGTTCGGAGCGGCCGCTCCCGGCCTAAGCGAGCAATGCGCGCAAAACGCCGGGCAGCGCCTCGGCGAGATCCTCGGCGATCAGCCCTGGCCCCAGAGCGCGCGCACAGGCGCCATGAAGCCACACCGCCGCCGCGGCGGCCTCGAAGCCCGGCATGCTCTGCGCGAGAAGGCCGCAGACGAAGCCGGCGAGCGTGTCGCCCGAGCCGGCGGTGGCGAGTTCGGGCGGCAGATCGAAGCCGATCGCCGCCCGCCCATCCGGCGCCGCGACGACGGTGTCCGCGCCCTTGAGGACCACGAATGCGCCAAGCATCGCCGCTGCGGCGCGAGCGCGCGACAGTTTTGACTTATTTTCAATGATTTCCGTGCATCCGCGAAACAATCGCGCGAATTCGCCTTCGTGCGGCGTCACAACGGTCGCGTGGGCCGCCCCGGCGATCAGCTTTGCCAGACCTGCGGCGTCGCCGGCAAAGCTCGTCAAAGCGTCGGCGTCGAGGATGATGGCGCGGGGCTTGTCGCTCGGCGCGCTTAAGGCTGCGGCGACCAGCCCGCGCGTTTCCTCGCCGACGCCGGCGCCCGGCCCGATCAGCGCGGCGTTGCGCCTCGGATCGGCAAGCAGCCGCGCGAAGCCGGCAAGACCGGAAAAGGGCGCGACCATCACCGCCGTCGAATGCGCGGCATTGTCGGCAACGGCGGCGAGCGGGCTGGCGATCGTGGCTAACCCCGCCCCGACCCGCAAAGCGGCGCGGGCGGCGAGCCGCGCCGCGCCCGTGCGATGGGCTGCGCCTGAGACGATCAGCGCCGCGCCGCGCGAATATTTGTGCGAACCGGCGCCGGGACGCGACAGTTCCGAGCGCCAAATGGCCGGCGCATTGACGAAGGCGCTGGGCGCGATCGCGGCGAGCGCGCTCGGCGCGCTGCCGATTTCGGCCAAAACCAGGCGTCCGCAGAGCGCGCGGCCCGGCTGGAGCAAATGGCCGGGTTTAAGGCGAAAGAAGGTGACGCTCGCGCTCGCATTGACCGCCGCGCCCTGCGCGACGCCGCTCTCGCCGTCGAGACCCGAGGGCACGTCGATGCTGAGCACCGGCCGGCCCGAGCGGCCGAAGGCGTTGATGCGTCCGACTTCCGCCAATGCCTCGCCCGCCAACGGGCGCGACAGGCCGGCGCCGAGCAGCGCATCGATAACGAGGTCGGCCGCATCGAGATCGAGCGAACCGGCGTTACGAACCGGGCCGCTCCAGCGTCCGGCCGCCACGGCGGCGTCGCCGCGCAGGCCGTCGCGCGCCGCCAGCAGCGTCGCGTGGTCGCCCATCAAAGAGAGTTCGACCCGGTAGCCCCACTCGACCAACAGTCGCGCGGCGACAAACCCGTCGCCGCCATTGCCGCCCTGCCCGCACAGCACGGCGATGCGGCCCCGGCTTGGCGCCATGCGCGCGGCCTCGGCCGCCACGGCGGCGCCGGCCCGCTCCATCATCGCAGCGCTTGAGACGCCGGCGGCGACCGACAGGCGATCGGCCTCGGCCATTTCAGCGGGTGTCAGCAATTCCGGGAAGCGACGGGGATCGAGCATCACGCGCGAGAGTGGCGCCGACGCCTACCTACGGCAAGGCGCGCGCGCCAAACCGAAATTGGCGCTTTCCATCGTCCGATTTTCTGCTATATCGCCGCCTTCGTTCCGGCCTGATCCCCGATAGCTCAGCTGGTAGAGCATTCGACTGTTAATCGAATGGTCGCAGGTTCGAGTCCTGCTCGGGGAGCCAGACAAACTATTGAAATAATTAGAATATTATAGACTGTTGGTTTTTGTCGACCGAGGCGGGAGGCTTTTGGGAGCACACGGGGGGCACATTTTGGATTGCCTCCTATACCCCGCGCGCTCCGAATCTGGGTCGTCTTCGACGGTCTTCCGCTCCAAAGACTATTGGGACGCCGCCAACCCCTCGAAACTAACCGTCGGTATCTCCACTTGACGAACAAGCTAGATACGCTATTATACTTACTATTCTCGTATTAATTTGGAAAGATTCCCACCGTTCGACGGCCGGTTCGGGATATCGCTAGGCCGCGCCTCAAATTAGACCTTGAAGTCAATAGCCTCTTGCCGGCGGACACCGCCTGCCGCCTACCGCGCACTCCTACGCACAGCTCTCTCCAAGAACGGGGCCCCCTTTGGGGGCCCCGTTTTTCTTTTGCATGCCCTTATGGAGGAGAAAACCTGCCTATGGACGACTCCAATCCCACTGCCCGAGTCCAGGCTCTCAACGACGCCTTTCGCCGCAGCTTCGTCGGCGGGGCGGTTGTCCTCACCGCCGGCGTCGCGGCCATGCCAGCCGACCTACGCCGATTGCTTCTTCGGAAGGTTCGGGCGTTTGAAGCCTTCGACGAGGACAATGATCCTCACGGCGAGCACGACCTTGGCGTCGTTGAGATCGGCGGCGTCCGATATTTTTGGAAGATCGATTATTACGATCGCGAGATGGAGACGCTGTCTCCTGACGCCGCCGACCCCACCATGACGACGCGCGTCCTGCCAGGCAAGCAAGCCAAGGTCGTATCGCCGCTCATGCTGAGACGGATGTTGCGGCAAGGTTCGCGTTCCCCCTACCCTATCCGCTCCCGCGCAATGGTCCTGCTGTCTGTCAAGGCTGGATTGCGCGCTTGTGAGATCGCCCGCCTTGATTGGTCGATGGTGCTGGAAGCAAGCGGCGAGGTCGCCGAGGTCATCGCGGTTCGCGACGCCATCGCCAAGAATCGTTCGGGCCGACGCGTTCCCATGCATCCCGACCTTCGACGCGCCCTGAAGCGGCTGCTGCGCGAGAGCGAGGTCCCCGGTCCCGTCATCCGTTCAGCGCGCGGGGGCAGCCTGCGACCGACCAGCGTCGTTAACTGGTTCGCGGCGCTATTCGCCAAGCTCGGATACGAGGGCTGCTCCTCCCATTCGGGCCGGCGAACCTTCATCACCCGCGCCGCCCGAAACATCCATCGAACCGGTTGCAGCCTGCGCGACGTTCAGCTCCTCGCCGGCCACAGGTCCATTGAAACGACCGAGCGCTACATCGATGGCGACACGCGCGGACAAAGGCGCCTGGTCGGCCTGCTGTGAGGCGCGCCGGTCCCCTGCCCTGACATTGATATCGGGAGGATGACACTATGCACTCCTATGAGCTCTGGATTCTTCGCCGCTATCTCGCCAACGCATTGAGATCGAGCCGCCTCGCCAAGCCTCCGCGCGCCGACGCAGACTTCGTCACTTGGATCGAGAATCATGCGCGATTGCTTGCCCTGCCCGACATCAGTGCGAGCGTTCATTCAACAAGACGTCGGGCATCCGCGGAAGCGCTTATGCATACGGCGCATTGGAAGGCCTGGCGCGCTGCCGTGATCGGCATGGCGCGCAGTCCGGCGCCAAATCCATCGCCGCTTCAGAAGCGCCTCAACTGGCTGGCGGGAGCCTGCTTGCTCAGCCAGAGCCAGAACTCGGCGCTCGGTCTGTTAGCGCGAGCGACGCAGTCACCCCAGTTTCGCTCGCTCATCGACGTCATCAACGATCGCCTCGGTCTCGACCTTGAAAACCCGGACGAGGTCGACCTTCACCACTTCTCGGAGACCAATACCGAACGGACCGAACTTTCCGCAGGCGGTCGGCTTGCCGAATTGGGTCTGGTAGAAGCTCGGGAGAGCCTGCGCCTGTCGCTCGTCGTTCGCCGTCTTCTTTCGTTGCCGCGGTTCGCGGCGCGTCGGGTCAGCGATCTCCTTCTCGGCGAACCCGCCCGGGCCTCGCTTGAATGGAGTGATTTCGAGCACTTGGGCGACTTGCGCGATCTCGCCGCCCGGATCGTCGCGACCGCCGGCAGGTCCCGAGACGTGACCAGGCGGGGGATAAACGTGCTCCTCTACGGCCCGCCAGGTACCGGCAAGAGCGAGTTCGCCAAGACGCTGGGGGCGCGTCTCGGCTTCTCGGTGCAGTTCTGTGGCGAGACCAACGACGAAAACGCGGAGCCCAATCGGCGCGAGCGGATAGCGGCACTGCTGATCGCCAACGCCATCGGCGGCGTGGCGCGAAAGACGATCATCGTCGTCGATGAGGCGGACGACTTGTTCGCCGGCTTCGAAGAGGACGGCGAGTTCGGTCGTCGGGGCAGCAGGGTGTTTATGAACCGCTTGCTCGAACGGGCGACCGCTCCGACGATTTGGATCACCAACGACGTCCATCGGCTAGGTCCCGCGATTGTTCGGCGGATGAATCTGGCGATCCGCTTTTCCAGACCCGCACTTTCCGTGCGCAAGGCCATGGTCGCGCGAATTGTACAGGGCGCCGGCTTTCGGTTGGATGAGCGCGCCGCACTCGACCTCGCTAGGTCGCCGGCGCCGCCGGCGCTCATTGAAAACGCGATCCGCTCTTCGACGCATATCCGGGGCTCGGCAGCTGACGCCCACATAATCCTCGCGAGCAGCGTCCATGCGCTTGGCGTGCGAGAGGCGCCGAGAGCGCCGGCGCCACTCGCCTTCGATCCAGCCTTGAGCTCGGCTGACGTCGATCTCGCGGTTCTAGCCGACCAAGTCGTTTGCGGGCGCGAGCGCGCCCTCTCCTTTTGCCTGTCGGGACCGCCCGGGACGGGAAAGTCGGCCTATGCTCGCTATCTCGCCGAGCGCCTCGACATGGAGGTCCTCGAAAAGCGCTTCTCTGATCTCAGCTCGATGTATCTCGGCGAATCGGAAAAGGCGATCGCAGCGGCATTCGAGGAGGCAGCGGACTCGAGCGCCTTTCTCGTCCTCGACGAAGCGGACTCGCTGCTGCGCGATCGAGCGGCGGCGCACTATTCGTGGGAGGTGACCCAGGTGAACGAAATGCTCACGTCGATCGAGCGCCACGTCTATCCCTTCGCTTTGACGACCAATGCGCCGGACATTCTCGATCCGGCGATGGCGCGCCGCATTCTCTTCAAAGTGCGCTTCCTGCCGATGACGCGGGAGCAAATCGCCGCCGCTTTCCGAAGTGCGTTTGGCGGTGAGGCGCCTGTCTCCGTCCTCGGACTGAGCGGCCTGACCCCCGGCGACCTTGCGACGGTCGCGCGGAGAGGCGCCGCCATCGGCGAGCGCAATCTGAGCGTGCTTGCAAAATGGCTTGAGGACGAGGCGTTCGCGAAGCCGGCTGCTGGGAGCCGAAAGATTGGATTCTAAAGCGCGCGGTTAAGCGCTGTAAACACGACGGCGCGTTGGAGAACATGTTCGCGCGGTCTTGATCGCCACGTGTCCGCTTCGCGCCCATTGCGGCCGGTCCCAGGCAATGCGCCAGTTCCCCAGAGCGGACATTCCGCCAGCATTGCGATTCCGAAACCGTAGGCGTCGCGTCGGACGACCCATTTGATCTGA
>SSMV01000051.1 GCA_004799435.1 Bradyrhizobium sp. | reverse complement strand
CGACAGAGACAAGCGCCGCGCTCGACGCGAGGAGCCCTGACCATTTCGATTTCCTCAAGCCCGCTCGCCGGTCGCCGCGTCGCGCGCATGAACGGCGCCGGCAACAAGATTCTCGTGCTCGATCTGCGCGGAACGGACATCGTTCCGTCGCCCAGTGAGGCGCGCGCAATCCATCGCGCGCCAGGGCTCGACTATGACCAGATGATGGTCCTCTCCGACCCGCGCGACCCTGAAACCGCCGCCTATGTGCGCATCTACAACAATGACGGCAGCGAGGCGGAGGCCTGCGGCAATGGAACACGCTGCGTCGCCGACCGGCTGGCGCGCGAAAGCGGCGCGAGCGCGCTGGCGATCGAGACCGTGGCCGGACGCATCGCCTGCGAGCGGCTTGGCGAATGGCGCTACCGCGTCGATATGGGCGCGCCGCGCCTTGCCTGGAACGAGATCCCGCTGGCGCGGGAGGTCCCCGACACGCGCCTTGTCGATCTGGCGCTGCCTGACCACGAATACGGCCAGGCGAGTCTCGTCAACATGGGCAATCCCCATGCGATCTTCTGGGTCGGCGACGTGGCGACGATTCCGCTTGAGCGCATCGGGCCGCGTTTGGAGACCCTTCCACTGTTCCCCGAAAAGGCGAATATCTCCTTCGCCCAGATCGACGCGCGCGATCGGATCACGCTCAGGGTCTGGGAGCGCGGCGTTGGCGTCACGCTGGCCTGCGGCTCGGCCGCCTGCGCCACGCTGGTCGCGGCGTCCCGCCTCGATCTCGTCGACCGGCTGGCGCGCGTCAAACTGCCCGGCGGTGAGCTCACAATCGAATGGCGGGCGGACGGTCGGGTGGCGATGACCGGCCCGGTCGAATTGGAACGCGAGATCGTGCTGGACGCGGCCATGTTCGCAGCGGAAGCTTCGGCTCGGCCCTGAAGAAGGGCGGTGGGGAAAAGTTCTTTCGCCGATCCGCCGAATACCGCCCCAGCCCTGTCAATGCTATGATCGGCGCGCCGCCAAGGTCTGCGAGGACGCCGTCTTGAACGAGGCCAGCCAGTTCGAGCCTGCGGGAGCGGGTCACAATCGCAAGCGCAACGCCGGCGCGCCGCTCGAAACCTCGTGGTTCGAGCCGGTCGGCGTCAACGCCAGCGCGGTGGAGCGCCGTGCGGCGAGCCTGCCGGCACGGCGCTCGGTGAAGAAGGAATTTCAGGCGGCCTGGCTGGTGCGCGCCATAACTTGCATCGATCTGACGACGCTGGCGGGCGACGACACGCCGGGCCGCGTGGTCCGGCTCTGCGCCAAAGCGCGCCATCCGCTTGACGAAGACCTCATCGAGGCGCTTGGCCTCGCCGACGATCCGCCGCAGGTCGGCGCGGTCTGCGTCTATCCGACCATGGTGGCGACGGCGGTCAAGGCGCTCGCCGGATCGAGCGTGCCGGTCGCTTCCGTCGCCGCCGGTTTCCCAACCGGCCTCACGCCGCTCAAGCAGCGGCTGGCGGAAATCGATTATGCGGTCGGCGAAGGCGCGGATGAGATCGACATCGTCATCACCCGCGCCCATGTGCTCAACCGCGACTGGAACGCGCTCTATGACGAAGTCAGCGCGATGCGCGAGGCCTGCGGACAGGCGCATCTGAAAGCGATCCTTGCCGCCGGCGATCTCAGGACGCTGCGCAATCTCTACGCCGCCAGCATGGTGGCGATGCAGGCCGGCGCCGATTTCATCAAGACCTCCACCGGCAAGGAGGAGGTCAACGCGACGCTGCCCTATAGCCTGGTGATGTTGCGGGCGCTGCGCGACTATCGCGACTTCACCGGCTTCGAGATCGGCTTCAAGCCGGCGGGCGGATTGCGCAGCGCCAAGGACGCGCTGACCTGGCTGATCCTTATGAAGGAGGAGCTCGGTCTGAATTGGATGCAGAACGATCTCTTCCGCATCGGCGCCAGCGCCATGCTCACCGATCTCGAGCGCCAGCTCAGCCACTACGTGACCGGGCGCTATTCGGCCAACGACCGTCACGCGATGGCGTAAGCTCATGAACAAGATCACCGACATTCTGCGCAGCATGGACTACGGCCCCGCGCCCGAGAGCGACGAACAGGTTCGCGCCTGGCTTGCGGGCAAGTCCGGCGGCTTCGGGCATTTCATCGGCGGCGCTTTCGTCGCGGCAAGCGCGCTATTCGACGTGACGAACCCGGCGCGGGGCGAGCGCATCGCCCGCGTCGCGCAGGGCTCGGAGAGCGATGTCGCGGCGGCGGTCGCGGCGGCGCGCAAGGCGCTGCCGGCATGGTCGCGGCTCAGCGGCGACGCGCGGGCGCGCCATCTCTACGCGTTGGCGCGTCACGTGCAGAAACGCGAGCGCTTTTTGGCGGTGCTCGAAAGCCTCGACAATGGCAAGCCGATCCGCGAATCGCGCGACATCGACGTGCCGCTGGTCGCCCGGCATTTCTATCATCACGCCGGCTGGGCTTCGTTGATCGCCGACGAATTTCCCGGCCGGCGGCCGGTCGGGGTCTGCGGTCAGATCATCCCGTGGAACTTCCCGCTGCTGATGCTGGCGTGGAAAATCGCGCCAGCGCTGGCGGCGGGCAATACGGTGGTGCTCAAGCCGGCCGAATACACGCCGCTGACCGCGCTCGCCTTCGCCGAAATTTGCGTCGAGGCCGGCCTGCCGGCGGGCGTCGTCAATATTGTCACCGGCGACGGGACGACCGGCGCGGCGCTGGTCGCCCATGACGGGGTCGACAAGATCGCCTTCACCGGTTCGACCGAGGTCGGGCGCGCCATTCGCCAGGCGACGGCGGGAACCGGCAAGAAGCTCTCGCTCGAACTCGGCGGCAAGTCGCCCTTCGTCGTCTTCGAGGACGCCGATCTCGACAGCGCGGTCGAGGGCGTGGTCGATGCGATCTGGTTCAACCAGGGCCAGGTCTGTTGCGCCGGCTCGCGGCTGCTGGCCGCCGAATCGATCGCCGAAAAGCTCAACGCCAAGCTGCGCGCCCGCATGATCAATCTGCGGGTCGGCGATCCGCTCGACAAATCGACCGATGTCGGCGCGATTGTCGCGCCGGTTCAGCTTGAACGCATCAAGCGGCTGGTCGAAGCCGGGGAGCGCGACGGCGCGCATGTCTGGCGCGCGCCGGGGCCATTGCCCACTCAGGGCTGCTTCTATCCGCCGACGCTGATCACCGAAGTCGGGCCGGCCTCGATCCTCGCGCGCGAAGAAATCTTCGGCCCGGTGTTGACGGCGATGACATTCCGCACGCCCGAGGAGGCGATCGCGCTCGCCAATAATACGCGTTACGGCCTCGCCGCCTCGGTCTGGACGGAGAACGTCAACCGCGCGCTCGAAGTCGCGGCGCGGATCAAGGCCGGCGTCGTGTGGATCAATTCCACCAATCTCTTCGACGCCGCCGCCGGCTTCGGCGGCTATCGTGAAAGCGGCTTCGGCCGCGAGGGCGGGCGCGAGGGTCTGGCCGAATATCTGACCTCGGGGCCGCCGGCGGCCAAGCTGGCCGCAACCAAGCCAACCAAAGCCAATGCGACGGCGGTGAGCGCGGCCCCCGGCCTCGCGCCGGCGCCGGGCGGCGACGCGATCGACCGCACGGCCAAGCTCTACATCGGCGGCAAGCAGACACGCCCCGACGCCGGCGCCTCTTACGCCGCGCTCGATCCGAAAGGCAGGAGCGTCGGCCTCGCCGGGCTCGGCAATCGCAAGGACATCCGCAACGCCGTCGAGGCGGCGACGAAAGCGGCGAATTGGGGCGCCGCGACCGCCCATAATCGCGCGCAGGTGCTCTACTACCTCGCCGAAAATCTCGAATCGCGAGCGCGCGAATTCGCCGACCGGATTCGCGCCCAGACCGGCGTCGCGGCGCGCGAGGCGCGCGACGAAGTCGAAATCGCGGTGAGGCGCGCGTTCTATTACGCCGGCTTCGCCGACAAATATGACGGCGCGATCCATGCGACCAAGACGCGTTTCGTGACGCTCGCGATGAACGAGCCCTGGGGCGTGATGGGCATTATCGCGCCTGTTGCGGCGCCGCTCGCCGGCTTCGTCTCGATGGTCCTGCCGGCGATCGCCATGGGCAATTGCGTGATCGCGATTCCCTCCGCGGCGCATCCATTGAGCGCCACGGATTTCTACACGCTGCTCGACGCTTCCGACGTTCCCGCCGGGGTCGTCAACATCGTCACCGGCGAGACCGCCGCGCTCGCCAAGACGCTGGCCGAACATGAGGGCGTCGACGCGGTGTGGTGCTTTGGCGGGGGCGAGCTCGGCGCCCTGGTCGAGCGCGCCTCGGCCGGCAATCTCAAGGCGACCTGGACCCGCGCCGCGCCCACCGAGTGGGCCGACGAACAGGGGCGCGACTATCTTCGCCGCGCGACGCAGGTGAAGAATATCTGGACGCCCTACGGGGAATGAGGGCGCGGTTTGCGATTGCCGGCGGTTGTCTTAGAAGCCGTTGCCGAAATGGCGGCTGGCGACGTCGCCGCGTTGCGCGCCACGCTGCCGCGCCTTAAGGCGGCTGCCGACCGCGCCCAGCGCAGGCTGGAGGCTCGATGAAGGGCATGGACATGGATCGCGTCGTGATCACCGGAATGGGTTGCGTGTCGCCGCTCGGTTGCGGCGTCGAGCGCGTCTGGACGCGCCTCACTGACGGCGGGTCGGGCCTCAAGCAACTTGACGAAAACGTCACCCGCGATCTCGCCGTGCGGGTCGCCGGCGTCGCGCCAAGCCGTACCGACGATCCGGAAGGCGGCTTCGACCCGCTCGATTCGATCCCGGCCAAAGACGTCAAGAAAATGGATCGCTTCATCCAATTCGCCATGGTCGCGGCCGACGAGGCGCTCGCCGCCGCGCGCTGGGCGCCCGAGGCGCCGCGAGATCGCGAACGAACCGGGACGATCATCGCCTCGGGCATCGGCGGCTTTCCCACCATCGTCGAGACGACGCGGACGGTCGACGCCAAGGGCGCGCGGCGTCTGTCGCCTTTCACCGTCCCCTCCTTCCTCGCCAATCTGGCCGCAGGACAAATCTCGATCAAACATGGATTGCGCGGCCCGATCGGCTGTCCGGTGACCGCCTGCGCCGCCAGCGCGCAGGCGATTGGCGACGCGATGCGGCTGATCCGCAGCGGCGAGGCCGATGTCGTGTTGGCGGGCGGCACGGAAGCCTGCATCGATTACGTCAGCCTCGCCGGATTTGCCGCAGCGCGCACGCTGGCCGTCGGCTATGAGAACGCGCCGCGACAGGCCTCGCGGCCCTTCGACCGCGACCGCAGCGGCTTCGTCATGGGCGAAGGCGCGGCGGCGCTGGTCGTCGAGCGGCTCGATCACGCGCTGGCGCGCGGCGCCGAACCGATCGCCGAACTGGTCGGCTATGGCACGACCGCCGACGCTTATCATGTGACCGCCGGCCCGGAGGATGGCGCCGGCGCGCTCAGGGCGATGCGGCTCGCGCTCGACATGGCGGGCGGGCGTCCCGACGAGGTCGGCTATGTCAACGCCCATGCGACATCGACGCCGGTCGGCGACGCCGGCGAGCTTGCAGCGTTAAAAACGTTGTTTGGCGTTGGAAGCGGCCCGGCGATCTCCTCGACCAAATCGGCGACCGGACATCTGCTCGGCGCGGCCGGCGCGATGGAGGCGATGTTCACAATCCTTGCGCTGCGCGACGGCCTGCTGCCGCCGACGCTCAATCTGGAAAATCCCGACCCGGCGGCCGAAGGCCTCGATCTCGTCGGCCCGCAGGCGCGGCGCGCCAAAGTCGAGCTCGCGCTCTCCAACAGCTTCGGCTTTGGCGGCGTCAACGCCGCGATCCTGTTGCGGCGCTGGGACGCGTAAACGCCTCGGAACCAAGGCTGCGCACGATCTTTAGCGCTCACCAGACCTTGTCGACGCCATAGCCCATAGCGCGGAAGCGCGCGATCAGCCCGTCTTTGCCGGGCAGATGCAGCGCGCCGACCGCGATGAATGCGCCGCCTTTGGCAAGCAGCGGCGCGGCGCGCGAAGCCATGGTCTCGTTGCGACCGACGAGCAGCATTTGGTCGAAGCTGTGCTCGGCGGCGCGTTCGTCGGGACGCAGTTCCGGGAGCGCGTCGACGACGGCGATCATCTCGGCGGGACGTGACTCAGCGTAAAGGCGCAGCATCGTCGCATAGCTGTCGCCGTCCAGGCTCGGCAGGCGCGCCGAGGTCTCAAGTAGCGCTGCCGCAAGCGGCGGCGGCGCCGCGGCGAGCACGCTCATCTGCTCGTCGACGCTCTCAAGTCCGACGACCGGAACCTTCGCGTCGACCCCGGCGCGGGCGATGACGTCGTCGACCTCGGGCAGCCCCGCCTGCGCGCGGGCCGCCTCACATGGCGGCTCGGCGGCGCTGAGGGCGAGAAACCACAGGCGCAGATGATGCGCGAGTTCCTTGGGGACGCCGCGACCGGCGAGATAGGCTTCGACCATCGCGCCCTCGGCGCCGGCGAGCGCCGGCGCAAAGGTGTCGTCCTCGCGGTCGATCGCCGAAGCGAAGAGCTTGGCGCCCAGCGCGCTTTTTTCGGCGAGGTCCATCGGCGCGCCAAGTTCGGTGGCGACGACCTGAGCTTTGGCCGCCAATTCGCTGGCGCGGCGCGCGATCGCCACCGCCTCATCGTCGGTCGAATGGATCGTGCCGAAGAGATAGGACGGCGCGAGCCCGTCGCGCGAGACGCGCCACAGCAACCCTTGCGCGTCGGTGAGTTCATCGGCGCGGGCGGCGCGCGCCGCGGCGTCGTCGAGCCCCCGCGTGAGATCGCGGCCAGAACAGGCTGGCGGCTCTTCATCGGCGACGGCGCTCGCCGCGAGCAGAAGGCTCAATACAGAGGCCAGCGCGACGCGCCGGCTCGCGTTACGCTTCGGGCGCGGCGACGGCATCGGCGACCTCACAATTTGCGCAGCGCGACTTCCTCGATGCGATGGCTTGCGCCCTTGGTCAGTCTCAGGCTGGCGCGCGGCCGCGTCGGCAGGATGTTCTCGCGTAAGTTGACGAGATTGATGCGCCGCCAGATCGCCCGCGCCGTCGCCTCCGCGGTCGCGTCGTCGATGTCGGCGAATTTGCGGAAATAGCTGCGCGGATCGCGGAACGCCGTTTGACGCAGGCGCATGAAGCGCTCGATGTACCATTTCTCCAGCAGCGCCTCGTCGGCGTCGAGGAAAACCGAGAAGTCGAAGAAATCCGAGACGAAGGGGATTTCGCGGCTTTCCGGCGACAGCCGGTTGGGCAGCAACACGTTGAGCCCCTCGACGATCAGAATGTCGGGGCGATCGATGACGGCCCGCTCGCCCGCAATGACGTCATAGGTCAGATGCGAATAGACCGGCGCGGTGACATTGCGCTTGCCCGCCTTCACTTCAGCAAGAAAATGGATGAGCGCCGTTCCGTCATAGCTCTCGGGGAAGCCCTTGCGCTCCATCAGCCCGTCGCGCTCGAGCCTGACGTTGGGATGGAGAAAACCGTCGGTGGTGACCAGCTCGACCTTGGGCGTGTTGGGCCAGCGGGTCAGTAAGGCCTTGAGCACTCGCGCCGTCGTCGATTTGCCCACCGCCACCGAGCCGGCGACGCCGATAATATAGGGCGTCTTGCCGTCGTCGGCGCCGAGAAAGCGTTGCGTCGCCTTGAACAGCCCCTGCGTCGCAGCGACATAAAGCGCCAGCAGGCGCGACAGCGGCAGATAGATCGCCTCGACCTCGTCGATCGAGATCGGGTCATGGGTCGATTGCAGCTTGCGCAGATCGTCGACCGTCAGGGTCAGTTCGGTGTCGGCGCGCAGCTGCGCCCATTCGTCGCGGGTGAAATGACGATAGGGCGAGCCAAGCCGATCGAAGGGATTCTGGCGCCCCGCAAAATCCGCCCGAGGGCCGATCTCGCCGGCGGAGAGAAAATCACTGAGCGGAGGGT
Organism: Bradyrhizobium sp.; assembly: GCA_004799435.1. GTDB lineage: Bacteria > Pseudomonadota > Alphaproteobacteria > Rhizobiales > Beijerinckiaceae > Roseiarcus. The sequence continues at coordinate 31,144 of SSMV01000051.1, read as the reverse complement.
CGATCACGCGCGTCGCGAAGCCTTTTCAGCAAGACCGCTCTGCGCGGTGCGGCGTTCGAGTTCGCTCATCACCTCCGAAAGCGCGACGCCGCGCGATTTGAGGAGGACGAGGAGGTGATAGAGCGCGTCGGCCGCCTCAGCGCGCACCGCCGCCTCGTCCTGGCCGACGGCGGCGATCGCCAGCTCAAAAGCCTCCTCGCCGAATTTCTTGGCGCAATGGGCGGGGCCTTTGGCGAGCAGCGAGCTCGTGTAGGAGGTCTCCGCCCCGGCGTCGGCCCGCGCGGCCACGATGCGGGCGAGATCGTCGAGGGTGAACATGTTCGAAGACGTTTCCGGCGGCGGCGGGATGCTGCGTTGCAGGATTGTGACCGGGAAACGAGTGATTGTCGAGGATTCGCCGGCGCTGGAGCGGAAGCCGGTCCCTGCCGCCCGGCCGCGCGCCAGCGCCGCGAACCGGCCCGTTTCGGCTGTGCAAGAACCTTCGTCGCTCCGGCCTCGCCCTTGCGGAGCCGCGGACCTTTCGCGCAGACTACGGTCCGCCGCGCCATTTTTTTGAGAGTTGGCCGGCCCGGGAGAGGGGACCGATCATGGACATCCGACGCAAATTGACTGCCTTCGTTGCGGCCAGCGCCATGGTCCTGGCGACCGTTCCTGCGCAGGCCGGAAACCATTGGAAATTCAACGTCGTCAATAAATCGACCACCGCCGCAATCGAGTTCCGCACCCAGGAGGACGGGCAGTGGAGCCAGAACTGGATCGCCGACCGCATCGAGCCGGGCGACACATTCGCCATGGATTTCGGCACCGACGAAGGCGACTGCTCGGTGCGCACCGAGATCCGTTTCACCGACGGCAGCTTTTTCGACGCCGACGTCGATTATTGCAAAGTCAGCACGCTCTATATTCACGAGGACAAGCTGACTTGGGAGTGAGTTCGGCTCCTCGTCGCTTCGCGACAGTCCGTCGAATGTCCGCCGCCCGAACAGGATGACTCCCGCTGGCCCGGCGCCGCGCCTTGGCCTATGAGATCATTCCATGAACAGCGGGCCGATTCGGATTCTGGGAATCGACCCCGGCCTGCGCAATACGGGCTGGGGATTGATCGAAGCCGCCGGGACTCGCCTGACTTATATCGACTGCGGCTCGATCCACACCGATGCGGCGACTTCGCTGGCCGAGCGACTGGCGCTGATCCATCGCGCCATCGCCCTTCTGGTCGAAAGCCGCTCGCCCGCCGAGGCGGCGGTGGAGGAGACCTTCGTCAATCGCGATCCGCAATCGACGCTCAAGCTCGGTCAGGCGCGCGGCGCGGCGCTGGCGGCGCTGGCGCTGATGGCGCTGCCGGTCGCCGAATACGCCGCCAATCTGATCAAGAAGACGGTGGTCGGCGTCGGGCACGCGGAAAAGCAGCAGGTCGCGGCGATGGTGAAAATGTTGCTGCCGGCCTGCCGCATCGGCTCGCCCGACGCCGCCGACGCACTGGCGGTCGCCATCTGCCACGCCCAGCATCGCGGCGCCCGCGCCAGAGGCGCGGCATGATCGGCAAGCTCAAGGGCCTCATCGATGAGATCGGCGAAGAGGAACTGATCCTCGATGTCGGCGGCGTCGGCTATCTCGTCGCCGCCTCGGCGCGCACCCTGCGCGCTCTGCCGCGGGTCGGCGAAGCGACGACCCTGCATGTCGAGACGCAGGTCCGCGAGGATGCGATCCGTCTTTTCGGCTTTCTCACGGCGAGCGAACGCGACTGGTTTCGTCTGCTGCAAAGCGTTCAGGGCGTCGGCGCCAAAGTGGCGCTGGCCATTCTCGGCGCGCTGTCGGGCGAAGCGCTGTCGAGCGCCATCGCCCACCAGGACAAGGCGGCCATGGCGCGCGCGCCCGGCGTCGGACCGAAGCTCGCCGCGCGTCTGGTGCTCGAACTCAAGGACAAGGCGCCGGCGCTGTCCCTCGCCGATCTCGGCGGCGCCATAGCCGACGAAGGGAGCGACGCGAAGCTGCCGAAGCCGGCGCGGGATGCGGTGCTGGCGCTGGTCGGTCTCGGCTATGGCCGCGCTCAGGCCGCCGCAGTCGTCGCCAGCGCCGTCGCGTCGCTCGGCGCGGAGGCCCAGACCGCGGCGCTGATCCGCGCCGGGCTTAAGGCGCTGGCGCAATGAACACGCCGCCCACCCGTCTCGTCTCGGCCGAAAAGCGCCCGGAAGACGATTCCGCACTGCGGCCGCAGACGCTCGCCGATTTCGCCGGCCAGGAAGCCGTTCGCAAAAATCTCAAGGTGTTCATCGAATCGGCCAAGACGCGCGACGAGGCGCTCGACCACGTCCTGTTCGTCGGGCCGCCCGGCCTCGGCAAGACGACGCTGGCGCAGATCGTTGCGCGCGAGCTTGGCGTCAATTTCCGTTCGACCTCGGGGCCGGTGATCGCCAAGGCCGGCGACCTCGCCGCCCAGCTCACCAATCTCGAGCCGCGCGATGTGCTGTTCATCGACGAAATCCATCGCCTCAATCCAGCGGTGGAAGAGATTCTCTATCCGGCGATGGAGGATTTCCAGCTCGACCTGATCATCGGCGCCGGCCCGGCGGCGCGTTCGGTCAAGATCGACCTCGCCAGATTCACGCTGATCGGCGCGACGACGCGCGCCGGGCTGTTGACGACGCCGCTGCGCGACCGTTTCGGCATTCCCATCAGGCTCAATTTTTATTCGGTCGTCGAGCTCGAAGGCATCGTGCGGCGCGGCGCGCGGGTGATCGGCCTCAAGCTCGCCGACGAAGGCGCCAATGAAATCGCCCGTCGTTCGCGCGGCACCCCGCGCATCGCCGGTCGGCTGCTGAGGCGGGTGCGCGATTTCGCCGTCGTCGAAGGGGTCGATGTCGTCGGCCGCGCCGTCGCCGATGGCGCGCTGAAACTGCTGGAAGTGGACGCAATCGGCCTCGACCAGATGGACCGCCGCTATCTCGACGCGATCGCCTTGAGTTTCGGCGGCGGGCCGGTCGGGATCGAGACCATCGCCGCCGCGCTCTCCGAACCGCGCGACGCGATCGAGGAAATCATCGAGCCCTATCTGATCCAGCAGGGCTTCGTGCAGCGCACGCCGCGCGGGCGGATGCTGACCTCGCACGCCTTCCGCCATCTTGGCCTCGCCGAGCCGCAGCGCGAACAGGGTCCGCCAACGCTGTTTGACGAAGAGCCGGACGGCGGATTGTGATATGATTTACGGCGATCGCGTCGAGCCACGCCGGGGCCGCCGCGGCGCATGAATTTGGATTGATCCCTTGCCGTCCTTGATCCGTTTTGTCGTCACCGTCGGCGCGCTCATCGGTCTTATCTATCTCGGCATGTTGGCGCTGGTCGCCAACGTCAAGGTGGAGCCGCGCGAAATCACCCAGATCGTCACCATTCCCAAAACCCCGCAATGACGACGCTGATCGAATCCTTTCTTGAAGCGATGGCGGCCGAGCGCGGCGCGAGCCGCAACACGATCGAAGCCTATCGCCGCGACCTCGACGACTATTCATCTTTTCTCGCCAAACGGCGTCGCGATCCGCTCGATGCGACGAGCGGGGATATTTCAGCCTTTATCGCCGCGCGCAGCGCCACCGGGCTTGCCGCCTCCTCGCTGGCGCGCCGGCTTTCCTGCGTGCGCCAGTTTCACAAGCATCTCTATGTCGAGCGTCAGCGCGCCGACGACCCGAGCGCGACGATCGAGGGGCCGCGCCGCGGCCGGCCGCTGCCCAAGACCCTCAGCGTCAAGGAAATCGAGACGCTCATCGCCGTCGCGCGCGAAGGCCTGGACGCGCCGGAGCGTCCGGCCCGCCAGCGCCTCGCAGCGGCGCGTCTCGCCTGCCTAATCGAGCTCGCCTATGCCTCGGGCTTACGCGTCTCCGAACTGATCGCGCTGCCGAAATCGGCGGCGCGAGTGAAGGAATCGCTGATCGCGGTGCGCGGCAAGGGCGACAAGGAGCGTCTCGCGCCGATCTCCGAACCGGCCAAGGCGGCAATGCGGCGCTACCGCGAATTGCTTAGCGAAATCGCGCCAGGCGCGGCGAGTGGCCCCTGGCTTTTCCCCGCCGACAGCGAGAGCGGCCATTTAACCCGGCAGGCCTTCGCGCGCGACCTCAAACTTGTCGCGGCGGCGGCCGGCGTCGGCGCGTCGCGCGTCAGTCCGCACGTGCTGCGTCACGCTTTCGCAAGTCACCTGTTGCAAAACGGCGCGGATTTGCGTGTAGTGCAGGATCTGCTGGGCCACTCCGATATCTCGACCACCCAGATCTATACGCATGTGCTCGACGAGCGGGCGAAGGCGATGGTGCGCGATCTGCATCCGCTAGCCGACGAGGAGAAGCGATGAGCGAGTCCCCTTGGCGCGCCGCCCCAGACGGGGTTGTCGTCGAATGCCGATTGACCCCCAAGGGCGGCAAGGACTCGATCGACGGCGTCGCCAAGCTCGCGGGCGGCGCCTGCGTGTTGCTGGTGCGCGTGCGCGCCGTGCCGGAGGCCGGCAAGGCGAATGATGCGCTGCTGCGGCTGATGGCCGCCAAGGCCGGTGTTCCAGCTTCCCATGTCCGCCTTGCCGCCGGCGCCAGGAGCCGCCTCAAGTCGGTGGCGATTTCGGGCGATCCCGCCGCGCTGCTCGCCAGATTGCAAGTTCCGACAAGCGCCAAAGCGAGCCCCAGGCCGCGTTGACCCGGGCGGGACGCGTCACTAGGGTCCGGCGCGAATTTTCACTGGAACCACGCCATGGCGTCCGCTCCCGCGCTCGATCCCGCGCGATCCTTTCAGGGCCTTATCCTGACCTTGCAGGATTTCTGGGCGCGGCAGGGCTGCGTCATTCTGCAGCCCTATGACATGGAGGTCGGCGCCGGCACTTTCCATCCGGCGACCACTTTGCGCTCGCTCGGGCCGAAGCCGTGGAAGGCCGCCTATGTGCAGCCCTCGCGCCGGCCCAAGGACGGCCGCTATGGCGAGAATCCCAATCGCCTCCAGCACTATTATCAGTATCAAGTGATCCTCAAACCCTCGCCCGACGATCTGCAGCAGCTCTATCTCGACTCGCTCAAGGCGATCGGCGTCGATCTGGCGCTGCACGATGTGCGCTTCGTCGAGGACGATTGGGAAAGCCCGACGCTCGGCGCGTGGGGCCTGGGCTGGGAATGCTGGTGCGACGGCATGGAAGTCTCGCAGTTCACCTATTTTCAGCAGGTCGCCGGTTTCGAATGCGCGCCGGTGTCGGGCGAGCTGACCTATGGGCTTGAGCGCCTCGCCATGTATGTGCAGGGCGTCGAGAACGTCTACGATCTCAATTTCAACGGCGGCGAGGGCGCCGACAAAGTCACTTATGGCGACGTGTTCCTGCAGGCTGAGCAGGAATATTCGCGTTTCAATTTCGAGCACGCCGACACCGAGCGCCTGTTCCGCCATTTCAAGGACGCGGAGACCGAATGCCGCGCGCTGCTCGCCAAAGGCGAGGCGGGCGAACGCCATCTGATGGCGCTGCCGGCCTACGATCAATGCATCAAGGCGAGCCACGCCTTCAATCTGCTCGATGCGCGCGGCGTCATCTCGGTCACCGAGCGCCAGAGCTATATTTTGCGGGTGCGCGAACTCGCCAAGGCCTGCGGCGGCGCGTGGCTGAAAACGGCGGGAGGCGGCGCGTGAGGGCGCAGCGACGCCTTCCCCTCTCCCCGTTTACGGGGAGAGGCAGCGTGAGGGGCCGGGTGGGCGCGCGCTCGGCGGATGTTTGGTTAGAAAAGAACGCGAATGCCTGATCTGCTCCTCGAATTGTTCGGCGAAGAAATCCCCGCCCGCATGCAGCGTCAGGCGGCGGGCGATCTCAAGCGCCTCGTCGCGGACGCGCTGGTCGCGGCCGACCTGCCTTACGAAGGCGCGCAGGCCTTCGTGACGCCGCGCCGACTGACGCTTCACGTCGTCGGCCTGACCGAGGCGCAGCCGCGCCGCAGCGAGGAGCGCAAGGGGCCGCGCGTCGGCGCGCCCGACGGCGCGATCCAGGGTTTTCTCAAGAGCGCCGGACTAGCGCGCGTCGAGGACGCGAAGATCGAGCGCGACGCCAAGAAGGGCGAATTCTACGTCGCGGTAATCGACAGACCGGGACGCGCAACAAAAGAGGTGCTGGCCGAAATCCTGCCGGCGATCATCCGCGCCTTTCCCTGGCCGAAGTCGATGCGCTGGGGCGCCGGCTCCGCCGCGCCCGATGCGCTGCGCTGGGTGCGGCCGTTGCATGCGATCGTCTGCATGTTCGGCGTCCAGCATGAGACGCCGGAGATCGTGAGTTTCAGCGTCGGCGGCGTCGCGGCGGGAGACGAGACCCGCGGCCATCGTTTTCTCGCGCCGCAGCCGTTTTCTGTCAGGCGCTACGAGGATTACGTCGACAAACTTGCCAAAGCCAAAGTCGTGCTCGACGCCGACCGGCGCAAGGCGATCATTCTCGCCGACGCTAGAAGCCTGGCGCTGGCGCATCGGCTCGAACTGGTCGAGGACGAGGGCCTGCTCGAAGAGGTCGCGGGCCTCGTCGAATGGCCAGTCGCGCTGATGGGCGAATTCGACAGCGCCTTTCTCGATATTCCGCCGGAAGTGATCCGCGCCACCATTCGCGCCAATCAGAAATGCTTCGTGCTGAGAGAGGCCGACGGCGCGCTCGCCAATCGCTTCATCCTTGTCTCGAATCTCGTCGCCAGCGACGGCGGCAAGCAAATCGCGGCGGGCAATGGGCGCGTGGTGCGCGCGCGGCTCTCCGACGCGCGCCATTTCTGGCAGACCGATCTCGCGCCCCTGCCCGACTATAAGGACAAGGCGCAAAAGCCGCTCGACCAGCGACTCGAGAAGCTGAAGGCGCTGAACATCATCTTTCATGAAAAGCTCGGCACGCAGGGCGAGCGCGTCGAGCGCATCGCCGCGCTGGCGAAGAAGCTGGCGCCGAGCGTCGGCGCCGACGCGGCGCTCGCCGAGCGCGCCGCGATTCTCGCCAAGGCCGATCTCGTTACCGAAATGGTCGGCGAATTCCCCGAGCTGCAGGGACTGATGGGGCGCTATTACGCGCTGAAACAAGGCGAAGAGCCGAGCGTCGCCGCCGCGATCGAGGACCATTACAAGCCGCAGGGGCCGAGCGACCGTATCCCGACATCGCCAGTGTCGATCGCCGTCGCGCTGGCCGACAAGCTCGACACGCTGACCGGCTTCTGGGCGATCGACGAAAAGCCGACCGGCAGCAAGGACCCATTCGCGCTGCGCCGGGCGGCGCTGGGCGTGATCAGGATCTTGATCGAAAACTCGATTCGCCTGCGCCTTGCGGACGCCTTCAGACGGCATGCGCTCGAATTGATGAGGCGAATTGATCTGGTCGCGACGCTCTCGGCACCGCTTCAAATTTCCGCAATGGAGCAAATTGAGGCGAGAGCCGGTCGCGTTGCCGATGACCTCCCCGTCTTCTTCGCCGACCGTCTCAAAGTCTATCTGCGCGACAAGGGCGCCCGGCACGATCTGATCGACGCCGTCTTCGCCCTGCCCGGTCAGGACGATCTCTTGATGATCGTGCGCCGCGTCGAGGCGCTCGGCGGCCTGCTCGACAGCGAAGACGGCAAGAACCTGCTGGTCGGCTATCGCCGCGCCGCCAATATCGTCGCCGCCGAAGTGAAGAAGGGCGAGAGCGCCGATCTCGCCAAGCCGCATGACGCGGCCGCGCTCAAGCTCCCCGAGGAAAAAGCGCTGGCCGCCGCTTTGGCGAGCGCCCGCACTGAAGCGGCCAAACGTGTCGCCGCCGAGGATTTCGCCGGCGCCATGCGGGCGCTTGCCGCGCTACGCGCGCCGGTCGACGATTTCTTCGTCAAGGTGACCGTCAACGCCGACGAAGCCGCGCTGCGCCTCAATCGTCTGCGCCTACTCGGCGAGCTGCGCGACGCCATGCACACGGTCGCCGATTTCTCGAAGATCGCCGGCTGAGCGGCGAGGCCCTCCGCGCCCGCGCTGGAGACGACTCGCTCCTACGGTCATTGCGAGCAAAGCGAAGCAATCCAGACTGAGGGATCGCGACGGCGGCTTGAGCTGGATCGCTTCGCTATCGCTCGCGATGACGGATCGGACGGAGCTTGGTTCTAGAGCCCGCCCGCGCGGTCACGCAGGACCGCGCCACTGCGGACGCGCTCGTTGAGCGTGGCCGACGGCCGCGCCTATATCAGAGCGCCGTCGCGGGTTTGGCGGGCGTCGCGCTCGCCTGCGGCGCGGTCTTGTCCCAGCCGCCGGGCGGCGTCGGGGCTTCGTTGGCGGCGGGCGCTGGCGTGTCGAGCTTGAAGGCCGCGATCGCGGCTTTGGCCGCGGCAACCGCATTGGCGTCCATCTTGGCGACAATGTCGTCGCGCTTATGCCCCGCGTCGGGGTCGCCCTGCTGCGCGGCGAGCGAGAACCACAGCCACGCCTGGCCAAGATCCTGGGGAACGCCGAGGCCGCGCGCATAGAGGATGCCGAGGTTGAACTGGCTGTCGCGCACGCCCAATTGCCCGGCCTTGCGGAACCATTCCGCCGCCGTCGCATAGTCGGGCTTGCCGCCGATCGAACCTTCGGCGTGCATGACGGCGAGATTGTGCATTGCCCGCGCATTGCCGGCGCTCGCCGCCTTCACATAAAGCGACATGGCGGTCGGCGGATCGCGCGTCACGCCGATGCCCTTTTCATAGAGCGCGGCGAGACGATATTGCGCGATCGGCAACCCGCGATTGGCGGCCTGTTCGATCCATTGCGCCGCGGCGTGCGGATCGCGCGCCACGCCACGCCCGTCGAGCAGGCGCAGTCCCAGTTCGAATTCGGCGCCGATGTCGCCGGCGATCGCGGCGTCATGCAGCGGTTGCGCCAGATTGGCGGGAATGGCCGCCAGCATATCCGCCGGCGGCGCTTTGGCGGCAGCGATCGCGCCAGTCGGCGCGGTGTCCAGATCGGCGGCGATCGTCGCGGCTGGTGTCGGCGTCGGCGCCAGCGCGGGGGCCGGCGCTATGATCGCGGCGGCGAGTTTGGCGATCGGCGCGTCGAGCGCCGATTTCTGCAGCAACGGCACGCGGCCGCCCTTGAGCTCGATCACCGCCAGCATTGCAAGCGCAGCGACCAGACCGGCCGCGAGCAGCAAGGGGCGGCGACGCTGACCGGCAAAGGCCGCCAGCTTTCCGCCAAGCGCGGCGAGACCGCCAGCGCCCTCTACGGGCGCCGGCGCGGCCGGATTGCCGGCGCCTTCGCTCATCGCCGCCTGCGCGGCGCGGCGCGCCGCCGCGATATGAGCGTTGATCGCGCTCTTGGGCGCGTCGGCGTCGGCGGAATTGGGAAGCCGCGGTCGCGCCAGCGTCGCGCCCGGCTCAAGCAGGAAATTGGCGCCGTCGATCGCGCGTTGCGCTGGCGCGACTTCGCGCTCGGGAACGTCGCGCAGCGCGGCGCCGCTCGCCGCACGGAAGGGCTCTGCAGCGCGCGAAGGGGGCGCAAGCGGCGCCTCGACGGCCGGCGCCAGCAATTGAGCGGCGGCGCGCGGCTGCGGCGCAAGCGGGGCCTCATCGACGCGGGCGATCTCGTCTTCCAACCGCCCGAGCCGGACGACCAGCTTTTCGAGAATGTCTTGAACATTGCCGAGCCGACTCTGCGTGCGCCGGTCGGCGTCTTCCTGGTCGGCGCGCAATTCGGCGAGGCCCTCGACCAGATGGACAGGTTCGGACGCGCCCGGCGACTGCAGCACATGGCGCGTCGCGTCGAGTTCGGCGATCAGATCCTCGATTCGCCCACCCAGCGGCGAATTGGCGGGAGCGCCGGTCTGCAACGAATCGAGACGGTCGTGGATGTCGGCGATCTGGCTCGCCAGCAGGTCGGCGTCGACGTGTATACCGCCGCCAGGCGCTTCGCTCGCGCCGCGATCGAGCTTCTGGCTGATTTCGCGTATCATCGCTTCGAGCGGCGCGGTGTCGATCTCAATCGCGCGGTCGCTGGGCGCACGTCCGGCGAGCGCTTCGCTCGCGCCACGATCGAGTTTCTGGCTGATTTCGCGCAGCAGGCTTTCGAAGGGGCGCATATCGGGCGCCGGCGGCGCCGAGATTTTGGCGCCGAGATCGCGCATCATCGCTTCGATCGGCGCCGTGTCGATCTCGATCGGGCGATCGCTCAAGGCACGCAAGGCGTGTTCGAGCGGCCCGACATCGAGCGCGGGAGCCGGGCGCTGATCGATACGGGCGCCCAGTTCGCGCACCGTCGCGCTCAAAGCTTCGAGACCGACGGGGGCGGAGCGATCGAGCTTTTGCGAAATGTCGCGCAGCGCCGCTTCCAGCTTGCCGGAATCGGGCTGGCGTTCGACGGAAGCGCGCACGTTTTCGATTCGGCGCGCCAGATCTTCGAAAAGACGCGGATCGATCGGTCCAGCCCCTGACGGGCGCTGCAGCGCCTGATCCATGCGCTTGGCGAGATCCTCGAGCCGGCGCTCGATAGCGGCGAGCGCCGCGGCGGGGGTCGAGCGTTCGATCTGGGCGCGCGCGTCGGCCAGCAGCGCGCCGAGGCGCGCCGATTCGGCCTGCGGGGCCGGGCTGTTGGCGAAGCGATCGACGCGATCGGCGAGCTCGCTCATCTGGCGCTCCAGCCGATCGACCGGCACCGGTCGCGTCGCGGCGGCGGCGAGCAGATTGCGCACCTCCTCGGTCTGGGCGCGAATGCGCTGGAGCACGGCGGGATCGATGACGCCTTCGGCGATCACATCGACCTTGGCGCCGATGGCGCGAATCTCGCGCTCGAGCCCGATGACGGCGCTTTGTGGATTGTGGGCGCGCAGCGATTCGCGCAATTCGGCGATCAGACCAGTCAGCGCGTCGCGCGCGCCGCTGTCGCGCAAAGTCGCGATGCGTTCGCCAAGATCGCGCATCGCGCCCTCGAGCGCGACGACAGCGTTGCGCGGCGCAAGGTCGGTAAGGCTGCGCGACATCGCGGTGAGTTCGGCGCGCAGCGCCTTGACGTCCTCGGCGCCGGGGGCGGCCTGTTCGCCCTGCTCGCGATGCATTTTTTCGAACCGGGCCGCGATCGCCTGCAGTTCCTCGCGCAGAGATTCGGTCGCCACCGTAGCGGCGCGCGACGCGGGCGCCTCGGAGACGACCGGTCGCGGCGCCGGTCGCTGGTCGAGTTCGCTGCGCCGACGGGCGATTTGCGCCGCCGCCTCTTGCGGATCGAAGCGCGGGCGTTCGAGCGCCCGTTCAATCTGCCGCACCGGCTCACGCCGCCGCTCGGGTTCGGAGTCCATGCGGCGCGCCAAAGCGTCGAGGCGCGCGTCGAGATTGCGGGCGCGCGGCTCCAGCGTGCGTTCGACGCGCTGTTCGACCATCGACAGTCGTTCGGCCGCCGCCTGCAGCGCCTCGGCGCGTTCGGCGCGATTTTCGAGTCGCGCGATCGCCGCTTCGAGCAGATCGTCATTGCGGCGCGGATCGGCATATTGGGCGCTGTCGCGCGACCAGCGCGGCTCCAGCCGCGGGCGCGCGCGCGGCTCATCGTCGTAGCGCTCGTCGCGCCGCGTCAGCCGGGCGATTCGTTCGCCGATCGCATCGAGACGGTCGTCGCGTCGAAGGTCGATCGGATCGACGCCGCGTTCGGCGGCGCGATCGGCGATCACTTCGTCGAGCCAGTCGCCGAGACTCAATCCCGCTCGGCGGGCAGCGTCTTCCGCAAAGACGCGCGTCTCGCGCCCCACGCCCCTGACTTTCCAGGCCGTCGCGCTGTCCATGATTTCGCCCGTGGCCGCCCCTCGGGAAACGCTGCGCCGCCGGCTCACCGCGGCGCAACGCCCCGACTTTTCCGCTGCCGTGGTGAACAAATGGTTAAGACCGACCCGAAATGGGGCGCCTTGGGGCATTAGGGTCGGGAAGAAGGTTGTCGCGCCCGATTGTTACAATCTTAGGGTGCAATCAACGGCCATTGCGCGAGGGGTTACGCGCTCTCAGCGACGGCGCGCCTCGACGATACGCAGGCTCTCGGCGAAGGCGGTCTCGATATTCATCGCGGTGGTGTCGAGGCGAACAGCGTCGGCGGCGGGTTTAAGCGGCGCATCGGCGCGTTCCGAATCGCGCGCGTCGCGTCGCGCGATGTCGGCGAGGATCGTCGCGTAATCCGCCTTCTCGCCGCGCGCGGCGAGTTCGAGCGCGCGCCGCTGCGCCCGCGTCTCGGCGCTGGCGGTGACGAAGATCTTCACATCGGCTTCCGGGCAGATCACCGTGCCGATGTCGCGCCCATCCAGCACCGCGCCTTGAGGCCGTTGCGCGAAACGCTGCTGCGCCGCGATCAATGCGGCGCGAACCGCCGGCATCGCCGCGACGATCGACGCCGCTTCGCCCATCTCGCGGCCGCGCAGGCGCGCCTCGTCGAATTCCTCCATACCGAGCCCGCGCGCAGCGGAGGTCGCCGCCTCGACGTCGTGGAGGTCGCGGCCGGCGCCGATCAGGCTGGCGGCGACGGCGCGATAGAGCAAACCCGTATCGAGATGCGGCAGGCCGTAATGCTGCGCGAGACGGCGCGCCAGCGTGCCCTTGCCCGACGCCGCCGGTCCGTCGATTGCGATGATCATCCGGTCCGCGCCCTCCAGAGACAGCGCTCTTAAGGCCTTGCGCCGTCGCTGTCACCTCGCGCGCGACAGGGATTGACGAGCACGGCCCCAGTCGTGCTCAATCGCGTTTATGACGCTAAGGCGACAGAAGTCGCCAAGCGCAGGGAGGACGCCAATGACCCTGACGGGTGCGCAGACACGGGCGGTCGTCGCCGCCTTTCTCGGCTGGACGCTCGACGCCTTCGACTTCTTCCTGCTGACCTTCGTGATCAAGGACATTGCCGCCGAGTTCAACGTCGGCGTGCCGGATGTCGCCTATGCGCTCTTTTTGACGCTTGCGATGCGTTTCGTCGGCGCCTTCATCTTCGGCCAGATCGGCGACAAGTGGGGCCGCAAGCCGGCCTTGATGCTCGACATTGTCTGCTATTCGGTGATCGGCGCAGCAGCGGCCTTCTCGCCCAATCTCACGGTCTTCCTCATCCTGCGAGCACTGTTTGGCGTCGCTATGGGCGGCGAATGGGGGCTCGGCTCCTCGCTCGCCATGGAGTCGATCCCGCCACAGTCGCGCGGCCTCGTCTCCGGCATCCTGCAATGCGGCTACCCATTCGGCTTCATGCTCGCTTCCGTCGCCTTTGGCCTGCTCTATGGACGGACTTTCGGCGATTACACCTTCGGCTGGCGTGGGCTGTTTCTGCTTAGCGTGCTGCCGGCGCTGGCGGTGCTGTTCATCCGCGCCGCCGTGCCTGAGTCGCCGGCATTTATCGCCTCGCAAAGCCAGACGCGGCCCAATCTTTGGGATTCGATCGCGGCCAATTGGCAATTGGTGATTTACGCGATCGTGCTGATGCTGGCGTTCAATCTCTTCAGCCACGGCACCCAGGATCTCTATCCAACCTTCCTGCGCGAGCAGCTTAAATTCGACAAGGATACGGTGAGCTGGATCACCATCGTCGCCAATCTCGGCGCGATCGCCGGCGGCCTCAGCTTCGGTTTCCTCTCCGAGAAGATCGGCCGGGTCAACGCCATCACTTTGGCGGCGCTGATCGCGCTGCCGGCGCTGCCGCTTTGGGCCTTTTCGACGACGCCGCTCTGGCTGGCGGCCGGCGCCTTTGCCATGCAGATCGCGGTGCAGGGCGCCTGGGGCGTCGTGCCGGCGCATCTCAATGAATTGTCGCCCGGCGCGGTGCGCGCGACGCTGCCGGCCTTCATCTATCAGGCGGGCAATTTCCTCGCCTCTTACAACGGCCCGTTCCAAGCCAAGATCGCCGAGGCGAATGGCGGCGACTACGGCTATGCGCTGGCGTTGGTCGGCGGCTGCGTCGCGGTCGCGCTGATCATCATCGTGCGCTTCAGCCCGGAGAAGCGCGGCGAAACGCTGACCGCGCACTGAGCGCAAGCCGTATGACGGAGGGTTGCGGAAGAGGCGGCGTCGAGATCAGGAACTGACCTTGGCGATGACCGCCAATCGCCTGATCTTGCCGTCCTGATAGGCCTTGAGGAAGGCTTCGTAGTCCTTGATCGACACGCAGCCGTTCGAGTCGCCATTGTCGCCCATCATGAAAGGATGGGCGAGCAGGCCTTCGCGACCGTAGATCGCCTCGTCGCCGCCGACCGGTATCAGGCGGATCGCCGAAATGCCGTGGAACGGCGACTCACGCATTTGCAGATCGTAGAGGTCGGGCGGCGTCGGGCCCTTGGCGTGTTCGCCGACCTTGGTGATGTCGTCCATCGAGTCGCCCAGACCCGAATGCGCCTCGATCCTCGTGCCGTCTGGCATGAAGAGGATCTTGTCGGCGATGTCATAGATGGCGGTGGTGTCATCGTAACCGGCGGGACGCTGCGGCCGGTTGTCGAATAGCGAGAAGATCGACTTGTTCGGCGCGGCCGGCGTGTTGAGCGGCGCGACGTCGGAAGGCGCATATGCAAGCGTGGGCTCAAGCGAGCGCGGCGGCCCGATCGTCTTGACCGCGACATCGTCGTCCGCGTTGTAGAGCGCCGCGAATTCGGTCGGACGCGCGGGCGGCAGAGGCGCATCGTCGATGACGCTGGCGATCTCGCGTTTTGGCGGCAGCGGCGCGTCGATCGGCGGCGTCGCGGTCGCTGCGAGATTATCCTGCCCCGGAGCGTCGGGCGCGGCGTCGGCGGCGCGCAGACTTCCGCCAAAAGCGCTAGCGAGATCGCCATAGGGATTGGGCTTGAGATCGGCGAGCGAGCGGCGCAGCGGCGGCGACAAGGGCTGCGGAAAATCGGGCAGCGCGCCGAAGAGATCCGGCGCGGCCCGCGTCGGCGCGGCGACAGCGAGCGAGCGCGTGGCGACGCGCGGCGCCATTTGAGAAGCGGTCGCCTGAGGCGCCGAGGCTGCGGCCTGGGCTTGGGCTTGCGACGCAACCGGTTGGGGCGCCGCAGATGTCAGGAACCACATGCCCGCGCCGCCGACCACCGCAAGCGCCATGCCGCCGATGAGCATCGGCAGCAGCGTATCCCACGGATCGCGGCCGTTCTCGTAATAGAGATCGTCGAGGTTCGTCGCCGTCATTCCTGGCCTAAGCTCTAAGCCCTCCCCCGCACGACGAATCTGTCGGCAACAGATTTACACTTGATTAACCTGGACCGCGAGCGCCGCCCGCAAGGCGGCGGGCAGCCCATCGGCTCTCCGTGCTGGCGTCCACCTTAGCATAAGAAATCGCCTGGGAAATCCCCCAGGGCGAGGCCGGCGGCGGGGATCGTCGGGGATGGTGAAAGCTGCGCCGGAGAAAATATTAAGAGAGGTCAGGATCATACAATCCATATCCTGTCCCCAAATGACAGCGGGGCCGCCCAACCAAATGGGCGGCCCCGTTCTCGCTTTTAATGGAAGGCGACTTCAGCTTTGCGGCTGAGCCGGCGGCTCTCCGCCCTGCTGCCCTGGATCCAGGGGCCGCTCACGCCGCTCGGTCATGAATTTCTCGAATTCGGCCCGGTCCTTGGCGAAGCGCAGGCGTCCGAGGAATTCCTTGAATTCGCGCTGTTCGTCTTCGAGCCGCTTCAGTGTCTCGGTGCGGTAATCGTCAAAAGCGCTATTGCCGCTTGAGGCGCCCGCGCCGCCGCCAAACCAGTCGCCGCGCCCGGTGAACCGCTCCATCTTCGAGCGGACGCGCTCCATCTTTTCCTGGGCGTGGGCCATTTTGCGCTCCCAGCGCTCCGAGCCGCCGTTCGTCCCACACGAGCCGCCCCAAGGGCCGTTCCAAGCAAACATCGGATGCTCCCAATAGCCGTAGCGCCTGCGCGCGATCAGATAGCCGAGGATGATCAATCCCAACGGCCACCAGCACATGAAGCCCAAGATCATCAGAATGACAGGCATGACGCCGCCCTCAGTTGTTAATGTAAATAACATTTACATTAGTCGCGCCGATTGTCAAGCCCCGCCGAAGCGGCCTCGTCTCTCCTCATGCCGCCCTGACGCCGAGGCCGCGCAGATAGACCAGCGTCTGCGCCTCCAGGAGTTCGGCCGGCGACATTGGCAGCGCGCGTTGCGCGCCGTCGCCGCGGCCAAAGAGCGAGGCGACGCCGTGCGCCATCGCCCAGATATGCAGCGCGACCATCAGGCTCGGCGGTCGGCTGGCGGCCGGCGCGGCCGCGCAGATTGCGTCAGCGGCGGCGCGCAAAACCGCGAAGGCGCGTTCGCCCGCTTCGCGAAGCGGAACATTGGCGCCGGCCGCAACACCGGCTTCAAACATGGCGGAATAGTAAGCCGGCTGGCTGCGAGCGAATTCGAGATAGGCCGCGCCGAGCCGGTCGAGCGCCGCGAAAGCCTGCGGGCGGCCGCCGTCCCAAGCGCGCGCCAGCGCCGCCTCGAATTGTTCGAAGCCGCGTAGCGCCACGCTCGCCATCAATTCGTCGCGGTCACGAAAATGCCGATAGGGCGCGGCCGGGCTCACGCCGGCGAAACGGGCGGCCTCGGCGAAAGTGAAGCCGGCGGCGCCCTTTTTGGCGATCAGTTCCAGCGCGGCATGGATCAGCGCCTCGCGCAGATTGCCGTGATGATAGGCGCGCGGCTCCTCGCGCTCGCCAGGCTCGTCCTTGCTCCAACTCATGTAAAGGATGCTTACATCACAGGGGCGGGCAAGTCGATGCGAGGCGCAGGCTCGTTCGGCGCGGCGAAAATTCGACGATTGGCATGCTGTCCCCGTTTTGATAATCAACTGAGTGGTTGACCAATAACTTTCATGGGCGCATGCTTGCCCCGATGCTTGAGGCTGCCGCCAATCTGGATCTGGTTTTCCATGCGCTATCCGACGGGACGCGGCGTTCACTGCTGCGGCGGCTGTCGGACGGGGAAAAGACGGTCGGCGAGCTGGCGGCGGATTACGATGTTTCGCTCAACGCCATCTCGAAACATCTCAAAGTGCTGACCGAAGCCGATCTGGTGATCCGGCGCAAAAGCGGCCGACAGCAGATCCTCAATCTCAATCCCCAATCCTTCGGCGCGGTGCGCGAATGGCTCCAGCTCTACGAATCCTTCTGGAGGGAGCGTCTCGACGCTCTGGCCGATTATCTCGCCGAGGATTCCGGGGCCTGACGCCCCTCACCCGATTGTGACCCGCAAATGCCTCGCGGCGCGGGAGGCTTTCCTCCCGCCGCTCGTGTTAGAAACGCCGCTGCCTCGCGCTCCGGAGTTTCCCCCCTCGTGAAAAAAATCGGCTTTCTTTCGTTCGGACATTGGAGTCCTTCGTCGCAGTCGCGGACGCGCTCGGGCGCCGACGCGCTGCTGCAGTCGATCGATCTCGCCGTCGCGGCGGAAGCGCTTGGCGCGGACGGCGCCTATTTCCGCGTGCATCATTTCGCCCGCCAGCTCGCTTCGCCCTTCCCGCTGCTCGCAGCGATCGGCGCGAAGACGAGCAAGATCGAGATCGGCACCGCCGTCATCGACATGCGCTATGAAAACCCGTTCTACATGATCGAGGACGCTGGCGCGGCCGACCTCATCGCCACGGGCCGCCTGCAACTGGGGATCAGCCGCGGTTCGCCCGAGCAGGTGATCGACGGCTGGCGTCATTTCGGGTTCAAGCCTGATGAAGGCGAGAGCGACGCCGACATGGCGCGCCGTCACACGGAAGTCTTTCTCGACAAGCTCAGCGGCGTCGGCTTCGCCCAGCCGAATCCGCGACCGATGTTTCCCAATCCGCCGGGCCTGCTGCGCATCGAGCCCCATTCGCCGGGCCTGCGCGAGCGTATCTGGTGGGGCGCGGCGACCAACGCCACGGCGGTCTGGGCCGCCAAGCTCGGCATGAACCTACAGAGTTCGACGCTGAAATTCGACGAGACGGGCGAACCCTTCCATGTGCAGCAGGCGGCGCAAATCCGCGCCTATCGCGAAGCCTGGAAGGCGGCCGGCCATACCCGCACGCCGCGCGTCTCGGTGAGCCGCAGCATCTTCGCGCTGATCGACGACCGCGACCGCGCCTATTTCGGCTATGGGCGCGATGAGGCCGACCAGGTCGGCTATATCGAAGAGAATGTTCGCGCCGTTTTCGGCCGCGGCTATACGGGCGAACCCGACAAGCTCATCGCGCAATTAAAAGGCGACGAAGCCATCGCCGAGGCCGACACGCTGCTTCTGACCGTGCCCAATCAGCTCGGCGTCGACTACAATGCTCATGTGATCGAGGCGATCCTCAAGCATGTCGCGCCCGGACTGGGATGGCGATGAGCAACGGAGACGTCAGACCCAAAAGGCATGAGGAAATCTGACTTTGCTCTCCGACCTCGGCAGCCCTCGACTGAAACTCTTGCTCGTCCACGAAATGGGGATTCCGCCAAAGCGAAACATCGTGGAGGCCGACGCGCTTCGTCTGGAGACCGCGATGAAGCGCGAGGGGTATGACATCACCCGTGTCGGGGCGCCGCCGCAGGCCGAAATATTCGTCGAGACCTCCGGCAGCGTCCGGCTGGGGAGCGGCGCAACGCTTGATCTGGCCGGCTTCGACGGCGCGCTTCTTTGCGTGCCGCCCAGCGTCCTATGGCGTGCAGCCTACGAGCGCCTGCTGATCGATCGCGGCGTGTTCGTCTATCAGGACTTCGAGACGGCGCGCGCGGCAAGCGACAAATTGCGCAGTCTTGCCGTCTTCAACGCTAATGACATCTCGACTCCGCGGACGCTGGGATTCTATTTCGACCGGCCAGTCCCGGCCGCCGATCTGCAACATTTTCTGGCGACAATCGATGCTCGTCCTTACGTCGTCAAAAAGTCCTATGGCTGGAGCGGTCATTTCGTCCGCTTCCCGCAAAACACAGCCGAAGCCGAAAGCCTCATCTGGGACTGGCATCGCGAAAATGTCGCTCAGGCAAAGGGTGGCGTGCTGACGCAGGAATTCATCGAATCCGGCGAGATGCGAAAATGCGACTATCGCGTCCACACCGTTGTCGGGCGCGACGGGGCCGGAAATCTCGAGCCGAAGATCGCCGCCGCCTTTCTGCGCGTGGCGTTGCCGGGCCAGTTGATGACCAATCTTTCCTATGGCGCGGAGCGGCGGCGCATGGCGCTCGATTTCGAAGAAGGCGAGCGTTTTTACGTCGGCAAGCATGGACTGACCCCGAAGGAATATCGAGCGCAGGTCGACGCCGGCGACATTTCGATTCTGCCCGAGCCGATCGCCGCATTGGCGCTCAGAACGGCCGCCGCCTTCGGCCTTGGCTATCTCGGACAGGACATCATCGTGCGCCGCAGCGACGACAGGCCCTTCGTTCTGGAGGTCAATCCGACCACCGGCGCAAAAGCGATGCTGGAGGGCGAAGAGGGATTCGACATCTATCGCCGCTGGGCGGCGAGTTTCGCGCGGACCGTCGCCTACGAGAAGGCGCGTAGCGGTCACTCCAAATAGCGCCGCTCAGCCGGCCGCCAGCCCGAACCACAGCGCCGCCGACGCCGCCCCGCCCGCGACGGCCCCGATTGTCGCCCCCAGCGCGCGGCGCCCCCGCCATGCCGCGCCGCCGATCGCCGCGCCGACCAGCAGCCCCGGCGCAGCGCGCTCAAGGCCGAGCGCAAGCGCATCGGGAAAGCTGACGCTCACCGACAGATCCGTATCGGCCCAGGCTTCATAGACCGCGAGACCGATCCCCCAGCCGGCCAAGACGCCCAGCAGACCGCCGAGCGCGCCGCCCGCCAGTCGGCGCGTCCTCCACGCCAGGGCGCCGATCGCCGCGCCGATCGCGATGCAGCCGAGCAATACCGGCCAGGCGATGAAAAGGCTGAGGACCAGTGTGTCGAAGAAGCCATATTCGAGGTTGATGTCAGACAAGAGCCCTCGCAATCGATCGACCGCCGGCGCGAGCCTATCGCCGCTGCTTGTTACGTCCAATGGCGGACTCGCCGGGCGCGACGAAGCGTGTATCGTAAGGCGGTGCGCCGTTTGAGCGCGAGAGGGGAGGACGGGAATGGCGAACTCGCTTTCTGGTCAGCGCATTGTCGTGACCGGCGCGGCTGGCGGCGTCGGCCGGGCGACGGTCGCCGCGCTCATCCGCGAAGGCGCGCAGGTCTGCGCCACCGATCTTGCGATCTCGCCCGCGACCTTCCCTGCGTTGGATGTAAGCCGCCTGACGACCATCACCGGCGATGTGACCAAGGCGGCGGATGTCGAGGCCATCTATCGCCATGCCGAGGAGAGGTTCGGACCCGTCGACAGCCTGGTGAGCAACGCCGGCTATATCGTCTCGAAATCCGTCCATGAGACGAGCGAAGAGGAATGGGACAGGGTCATCGACGCCAACGCCAAATCTTTTTTCCTGATGGCGCGCCGCGCGCTGCCCAATATGATGGCGCGACGCAAGGGATCGATCGTCGCTATCGGCTCGATCTCGGGCGTGCTGGGCCTGCCCTCGCAGGCGGCCTATTGCGCGAGCAAAGGCGCGCTGCTGCAACTGGTGCGTCAGATGGCGATCGATTACGCGTCCTATGGCATCCGGGTGAACGCCGTCGGGCCGGGCTCGATCGACACGCCTTTCCTTCACCGCTATCTCGAGGCGCTCCCCGATCCGGCGCGCGGCCGGGCCGACATCAAGGCCGCGCATCCGCTGGGACGCTGGGCGGAGCCCGAGGAAATCGCCGAGCCGATCGTCTTCCTGCTCTCCGGCGGCAGTTCCTTCGTGACCGGTCAGATGATGATGGTCGACGGCGGCTATTCGGCGCGATAGCGACTTAGTTTGGCGCTCGGGCGTTCGCCCGCCTATGCGCAAGTAAACAAAGCGGCGCGATCGACCGCTTGAATGGGGGGAACCATGGCGGGCGCAGTCACGACGGCGAGCGCCGGCGCAATCGCGGCGCGCATCGACCGGCTGCCGCCGACCCGAACCGTGTGGTCGGCGCTGCTGCTGCTGAGCGCCGGCATGTTCTTCGAGCTTTACGACCTGCTGTTCACCGCCTATGTCGCCCCGACCCTGGTCAAGACCGGGATTCTTGCGCCGGCGAGTTCGCATTTCCTCGGTCTCGACGGCGTCGCCGGCTTTATCGCCGCGCTGTTCACCGGCCTGTTCATCGGCACGTTTCTCTGCGGCTTTCTCGCCGACCGCTTCGGCCGGCGGCCGGTCTTCATCGGCTCCCTGATCTGGTGCGCGCTCGCCAATTTCATGGTCGCGCTGCAGAACGACGCTTTTGACCTCGACCTCTGGCGGCTGATCTCCGGCGTCGGGCTCGGCGTCGAGATGGTGACGATCGGCGCCTATTTGAGCGAGATGTCGCCCAAGCATCTGCGCGGCAAGGCCTTCGCCTGTTCGCAGGCGATCGGCTTTTGCTGCGTGCCGGTGGCCTCTTTCCTTGCCTATCTGCTGGTGCCCACCGCGCCGCTTGGCGTCGCTGGCTGGCGCTGGGTGGTGCTGATCGGCGTCGCCGCCGCTCTGCCGGTCGCGCTGCTACGCCGTCGCCTGCCTGAAAGCCCGCGCTGGCTTGCCCGTCAGGGCCGGCTCGACGAGGCCGACCGCACGCTTAGCGCCATCGAAGAGAAAGTCGCACACGAATATGGGGCGCCGCTGCCCGCGCCCGGCCCCGATGAGCCCATCTCGCCCGCCGGCCGTTTCGTCGATCTCTGGACGCCGACCACCCGCGGGCGGGTGATCTTGATGAGCGTCTTCAACATTTTTCAGACCGTCGGCTTCTACGGTTTCCAGAACTGGGTTCCGACGCTGCTGGTCAGCCAGGGCGTCGAGATCACCCGCAGCCTCGCCTATACCAGCGTGATCGCGCTCGCCGCGCCCATCGGCCCGCTGATCGGCTTTGTGCTGGGCGATCGCGTCGAGCGCAAATTCGTCATTGTCAGCGCCGCCGGCGCCATTCTCGTCTTCGGCCTGATCTTCGCCGCGACGCGCGAGGCGACGATCATCATCGCGGCCGGCGTCGGCCTGACGCTCGCCAATAACATCATGTCCTATAGTTTCCATGCCTATCAGCAGGAACTGTTTCCAACCGGCATCCGCGCCCGCGCCGCCGGCTTCGTCTATTCCTGGAGCCGGCTGTCGGTGATCTTCTCATCCTTCGTCATCGCCTTCCTGCTGAACGGCTTCGGCGTGTCGGGCGTGTTCGCCTTCATCGCCGGCGCGATGATCGTGGTGATGGCGACGATCGGTGTCTTCGGCCCGCGCACCAGCAATGTCGCGCTGGAGCGGATTTCGCGTTAGCGTTTTTGCAAGCGCCCGCCGGGCCACACCTGAGGCGCGCAGGATTCGCCATTGCGAGCGCAATCCCTAAGTCGTCATGGCCGGGCTTGACCCGGCCATCCATGACTTTCGCGCGGAGCGCTACAGCGCTTTGCTCCGACCTTGGCCGAGTTCAAAGACGTGGATGGCCGGGTCAAGCCCGGCCATGACGGCGAGATGCGCGGCGCGACGCCCCTCTCCCTGCCTCTCCCGCAAGCGGGGAGAGGAGCGCGATGCGTCAGCGCCTCGAAGGATGCCCCAAGGAACCCTCGTCCTTCGAGACGCCCGTTTCGCGTGCTCCTCAGAACGAGGGCATAGGGTCACGGCCGTCATTGCGAGGAGCGAAGCGACGAAGCAATCCGGTCAGGATCCAGCGGTCTGGATTGCTTCGCTGACGCTCGCAATGACGGAGGCATTCGCGCCTTGAGCGCAATCCCTAAACCGTCATGGCCGGGCTTGTCCCGGCCATCCATGACTTTCGCGCGGAGCGCTACAGCGCTTTGCTCCGACCTTGGCCGAGTTCAAAGACGTGGATGGCCGGGACAAGCCCGGCCATGACAGAGAGATGCACGCAGCGAGGCGTCTTATCTCTTCCGCCGTCCGCCGCCCTTCGGTCGCGCTTCGCCGCCGCCCCAATTATGCGGGCCCATGTCGGCGTCCTGCGGTTTGCGGGGGCCGCGCGGCGTATTGGCGGCGCGGCCGAACGGCCGCTCGCCCTCATAGCCGCCGCCCGCCGCTTCGACCGCGCTCTGGCGCGCCAGCGGATCGTCGCCGATGGCGAGTTCGACCGCTTGCAGCCGCTTGATCTCGTCGCGCAGCCGCGCCGCCTCTTCGAATTCGAGATCGCCCGCCGCCGCCTTCATCCGCTTGTCGAGATCGGCGATCGTCGCCTGAAGATTGTGGCCGATCGGCGCGGCGCCGGCGAGGCCGATATCGACGGTGACATGGTCGGCCTCGTAGGCGGAACCGAGAATGTCCTGGATGCCACGCCGGATCGTCTCCGGCGTGATGCCATTGGCCTCGTTATAGGCGCGCTGCTTGTCGCGGCGGCGGCTGGTCTCCTCCATCGCGCGCTGCATCGAGCCCGTCACGTTATCGGCGTAGAGGATCACCCTGCCGTCGACATTGCGCGCGGCGCGGCCGATCGTCTGCACCAGCGAGGTCTCCGAGCGCAGGAAACCCTCCTTGTCGGCGTCGAGAATTGCGACCAGCGCGCATTCGGGAATGTCGAGCCCCTCGCGCAACAGGTTGATGCCGACCAGCACGTCGAAGGCGCCGAGCCTGAGATCGCGAATGATCTCGATCCGCTCCAGCGTCTCGATGTCGGAATGCATGTAGCGCACGCGCACGCCGTTCTCGTGCAGATATTCGGTCAGGTCCTCGGACATCCGCTTGGTCAGCGTCGTCACCAGCGTGCGATAGCCGGCCTTGGCGACGCGCTTGACCTCGCCGAGCAGATCGTCGACCTGCGTGCGCGCCGAACGCACCTCGACCGGCGGGTCGATCAGCCCGGTCGGCCGGATCACCTGTTCGACGAAGGCGCCGGCGGTGCGCTCCATCTCCCATTTGCCGGGCGTCGCCGAGACATAGACGCTTTGCGGCCGCATCGCGTCCCATTCCTCGAAGCGCAGCGGCCGATTGTCCATGCAGGAAGGCAGACGGAAGCCATATTCGGCCAGCGTCGCCTTGCGGCGATAGTCGCCGCGATACATGCCGCCGATCTGCGGGATCGTCACATGGCTCTCGTCGGCGAAGATCAGCGCATTGTCGGGCAGATATTCGAATAGCGTCGGCGGCGGCTCGCCGGGGCGCCGGCCGGTGAGATAGCGCGAATAATTCTCGATGCCGGCGCAGGAGCCGGTCGCCTGCAGCATTTCGAGATCGAACATCGTGCGCTGTTCCAGCCGCTGGGCCTCCAGCAGACGGTTCTGCGCGTTGAGCTGGTCGAGCCGCCCTTTCAATTCGCTCTTGATCGCGTCCATCGACTGCAGCAGCGTCGGGCGCGGCGTCACGTAATGGCTGTTGGCATAGACCTTGACGAATTCGAGGTCCTGCGACTTCTGCCCGGTCAGCGGATCGAATTCAACGATCTGCTCGATCTCGTCGCCGAAAAAGCCGATGCGCCAGGCGCGATCCTCATAGTGCGCGGGGAAGAGCTCGAGCGTGTCGCCGCGCACGCGGAACACGCCGCGCGAAAAATCGCCAAGCGAGCGGCGATATTGCAGCGCGACGAGATCGGCGATCACCTGCCGCTGGTCGATTTTCTCGCCCACCGCCAGCGAGAAGGTCATCGCGGTGTAGGTCTCGACCGAGCCGATGCCGTAGATGCAGGACACCGAGGCGACGATGATGACGTCGTCGCGCTCCAGCACGGCGCGCGTCGCGGCGTGGCGCATGCGGTCGATCTGCTCGTTGATCGAGGATTCCTTCTCGATATAGGTGTCGGACCGCGGCACATAGGCCTCGGGCTGGTAATAGTCGTAGTAAGAGACGAAATACTCGACCGCATTGTCGGGAAAGAAGCTCTTGAACTCGCCATAGAGCTGAGCTGCGAGTGTTTTGTTGGGCGCGAGAATCAGCGCCGGGCGCTGGGTCGCCTCGATCACCTTGGCCATGGTGAAAGTCTTGCCCGAGCCGGTGACGCCGAGCAGGGTCTGGTCACGCTCCTGCGCGCTGACGCCCTCAACCAGCGCGGCGATCGCCTGCGGCTGATCGCCCTTGGGCTCGAACTCCGAGACGATCTTGAACTTGCGGCCGCCTTCGGACTTTTCCGGTCGCGTCGGCCGATGCGGCGTCCAGGCCGGCCGGTCACGAATATTGGGGTCGCCAAGTTCGAGCAGGCTTTTGAGCGACTCGGCCGAAGCGGTCGCGCCGGTCAGCCCGCGCGGATGCGAATCGGCGACCGCGGAAAACCGTGCCTGCGGGCCTTCGCCGAAAGCCTGCGGCGCGTCTGAAGGCTTATCGACCAGCGCCGGATTGAGCAGCGCGGCGAGGTGCTCGTCGAGCGGATGGACATCGGGTCGCGACGCCTTGCCTCGTGACTCTTGGGCACTCGATCCTTGGGCGCGCGTCGATTTGGCGCCCGTCGGTTTCCGCGGCGTGTCTGATTTCGGCATGGGGCGAATATGGGGGGAAGGGACGCAAGAGGGAAGATGCTGGGAAGATGGCGCGACGATCGAAATCCGTCAGCGGCGCGCTCAGCGCGGTCCGAGACTCGCCGCCGTCTGGCCGAACAGGATCTTGCGGCTTTCCTCGGTCACCGTCGGTTGAGTGGCGTAGGGCTCGCCCCTGGCGTAGGCCCGCGTCGTCGCCGGGCGCGCGCCGATGGCGTCAAACCAGCGGCGCAGATTGGCAAAATCGTCGAGATTCTGCCCGTGTCGCTTCCATTGGACGACCCATGGATAGGAAGCCATGTCGGCGATCGTGTAATCCTCGCCCGCCAGGAAGGCGTTGCGGGCCAGCCGGCCGTTGAGCACGCCGTAGAGACGATTGGTCTCGTTGACATAGCGGGCGATGGCGTAGGGGATTTTCTCCGGCGCATAATTGGCGAAATGATTGTTCTGCCCGGCCATTGGGCCGAGGCCGCCGACCTGCCAGAACAGCCATTCGAGCGTCGCCTTGCGGCCGCGCAGGTCGGGCGGCAGGAATTGGCCGATCTTCTCGGCGAGATAGAGCAGGATCGCGCCCGATTCGAACACCGAAAGCGGCTCGCCGCCGTCGGCTGGCTCCCGGTCGACGATGGCCGGAATGCGATTATTGGGCGAGATCGCCAGAAATTCCGGCTTGAACTGCTCGCCGGCGCCGATCGCCACCGGATGAATGCGATATTCGAGACCGGCCTCTTCGAGAAAAAGGGTGATCTTGTGCCCGTTCGGCGTCGGCCAATAATAAAGCTCGATCATCGTCCGCCTCCGAAATGCCGGTTGACGCACCCGCTTGCGGGTCGGAACAATCTCCCTCTCCCAGGGTTAATTGTCGAGCATCCCCTGGACGGCCTCAATGCGCGCGACCTGGAAGCCTCACGAGAAACACGGGCGTCTGACCAAACGCAGCGATCTGCCCGATTCCGTCTTCGCCTTTCCCAAACAGCGCGCCGAGCCGATGACCGACGCCCGCCATGTTCGCAACGCGGTGGCGCGCTTCGATCAGGTCGAAGGCGTTTCCGATCACGACCGGGCGCTCGCTTTCGCCAATATCGAAAAGGCGGCGAAACAGTATAAGGTCGAACTGTCGGAGACCTCATGGCGCGATCTCGGCGTCCATCCGCAACCCCATCGCAAGGAGGCCGCCGTCAAGGCGGCCGCAACGCGCAAACGCGAAAGCAAGACGTAAGGCCAATCCGGAGGATCGAATGACGAAAGCGACATCGCCAAAAGACGCGCAGACGCGCGAACGTCTGGGAACGCCAACCGATCTGGGGGCGGACGCAACCCGGGATATTTCGGCCGCGCTCGCGGGATTGCTGGCCGATGTCTTCGCTCTTTATCTGAAGACCAAGAATTTCCATTGGCATATGAGCGGCCCGCATTTTCGCGACTATCATCTGCTGCTCGATGAGCACAGCGACCAGATTTTCGCGATGACCGACCCGATCGCCGAGCGCGCCCGCAAGATCGGCGGGCCAAGCCTGCGCTCGATCGGCGACATCTCGCGTCGCCAGCGCATCCGCGACAATGACGCCGACTATGTCTCGCCGCACGGCATGCTCGCCGAATTGCGAGAAGACAATCAGACGCTAACCGGGATCATGCGCGAAGTTCACGACACATGCGAGAGCCACGGCGACGTGGCGACGACCAGCCTTCTCGAAGTCTGGATCGACGAGACCGAGCGACGGACCTGGTTCCTGTTCGAATCGACCCGTGGCGCTCCGGGGGCGAACGACTGAGCGCGCGCCTTTAGCGTGGGCCGCGCCAGCGCGCTGGCGCCGCCTTGGCGAGCGCATAGCCGGCGACGAAGCACAGCGCGATACAGGCGAAGAACTGGAAATTGTCGAGCCATTCATAGCGCGTCTGCGGCATGACGGGATCGCCGGTGGCGAAGCTCTCCGACAGCGTCATGCCGATGGTAGCGAGCGCGCCGAGCGCAATCGCGAATCCGCTCGCCGTCGCAAGGCCGCGCGCGCTCGTCAGCCTCAGGGCGGCGCCGAAGCCGAGCGGCGCGACGACGCAGGCGAGCCAGAGCCAGGCGAGCTTGAGGTCGAAGGCCAGCACCACGAGATAATGCGCGACCAGCAGCAGACAGAGCGGCGCCAGGACATAGCGCGCCGCATCCGCGCCGAGCAGAACGAGCGCATTGGCCTTGTCGCGCCTATAGACACCGGCGGTCTCGCCGGATCGGCCGGCGCTGGCCTGATCGATGGCGGCGATCAGGCGATCCATCTGCGCGTGAAAGTCGCGGCCGGTCGTCACATCGGCGGCGTTGAGATAGGCAAAATTGCCGAATGTGTCGGGAAGCCGCCCGGCCTCAGGCATTTTCGCCCCGTCGATCAGCACCGGGATGATCGTCGTCTTGCGCGTCAGCGCGGTCTCGACTTCGACGCGCACCGGATCGGCGGTCTCGAAGATGCGCGCGTCGGCGCCGTCGCGCGCGCCAACCCACTGCGCGCCGATCACCACCAGAAGAATCTCGGTATGGCGCAACGTCTGGTCGATATGGTCACGGAAATCGACGCCGACCGGAATATTGTCGACGTCCATGAAGACGGCGTGTTTGCCGTAGCGCGTCGTCAGCCGATCGAAAATGCGACCCGCCAGCGCCGAACTGTCGGATCGACGATAGGAGATCGCGATATTCGGCATGCTCGCCGCCCTACTTGGCGACTTGCACGGTGAAGGCGATTGCGCCGGAGCGGCCGGTCTTGTCTTTCAGCTCAACCCAGAATTGGTGATCGCCGGGCGGCAGTTCGGCATGGTCGATCTCGACGCCATCCGCGGTGATGAAGGGCGCGAGGCGCTGGGTGACGTCGATGGCGGGGTTTTTCAGATAGGTCACGACAACCGATTCAGGATCGATCTCGGCGCCGCCGAAAGCATGGAAGCGCAGCTTCAGATCGAGCGGCGAATGCACGAGGCCGGCCGAGGGCGGCGGCGAGACGACCTGAATGCTCGGCCGGCGCGTCGGGCTGCCGCGAAACTCCAGCGACGGCGGGGCGCCGGCCGGCAGCGCCGATTCCTCGGGCGTGACCAGTTGCAGCGTTTGCGCCTGGGCGGCGCCGGCGAGCGCCAAAGCAAACAGCGTTGCGACGAAAGCGCCCACCCTCCCCGTCACCAAGCTCGCTGTTACCCCCTCCGTCATCGCCTCAACGCTCCCCGTATTCAGCTTTAGTTCCGCCGCCTCAGTTTCCGCCGCCGTCGCCAATCAGGGTGAAAGGCGCCCAGAAGAGCGGATGCGCGTAAGTGTAGAGATTGTGTCCCTGTCCGTCGACAAAGCCGGGGCCGTCGAGCAGCGCCATCATCGAGCGGCGCAGGGCTTCGCCGCGCGACAGCCCGGCCTCGGCCGC
Source organism: Bradyrhizobium sp. (assembly GCA_004799435.1). GTDB lineage: Bacteria > Pseudomonadota > Alphaproteobacteria > Rhizobiales > Beijerinckiaceae > Roseiarcus. The sequence continues at coordinate 2,432 of SSMV01000051.1, read as the reverse complement.
CTGACGGCGGAAGAGATCGGTCGTCAATTGACGGGCCGAAACCGAATGGACCGACCAATTGGTCACCAGCAGGGCGCGGGTGCCGGCATAGAAGAAGGCGCTGCCAAGCCCGGAGGCCGCCTCGGCCCCGGCGCCCGAGGCCGCGCCGGTGTTGCAGGCCGACAGCACCACCCAGTCGGCGTCGAGCTTCAGAGCGAGGATCTTCTCCACCGTCAGCAGCCCGTCGCCCTTGACGTTCGCGACATCGGGCGCGCTCAAAGCGAGCGCCGGCTGGGTCAGGCCGTCGAGATCGCCGGGCACCAGGCCGTGGGTGGCGAAGGCGATCACCCGATAATGCGAGAGATCCTTGTTTTCGGCGTTGTCCTCATTGGCCGCGCGGCCCAGAAACAGCGCCTTGTCGGGATCGACGTCGAGCGCCCGCGCCATCGCGGTCAGTTCCTCGCGCGTGTCGGGAAGCCGCGGCAGCATCGCGAGCTCAGCCTTGTCGACGCCCTCGGTCTGCGGCGCGGCGCGCAATTTGAGCGGCGCGCCGCGCGTCACATTAGCGCTGGCGTCGGATTCGGCGGCCGAAGCCACGGTGACCGGCGCCGGCGCGGCGGCCGCGGCGAGTTCGGCGTCGGCCTGCGCCGCCTCGTCGGCGGAGAAATAAGGATCGCCGAAGCCGATCAGTCTGTCGCGCGTCGCCGCGCCCGGCGGCAGCGAGCGCAAGGTCACCAGCGCGGAAGCCGAGGGCGCGACCGTCACCGCGTAATTTCGCGCCAGCCACGGCACGTTGCGATATTCGGCGAACAAAGGCTCGCCCGGCTTCGGCTCAAGCTTGACGTCAGCGGTCGGCAACAGGCCGAGCGGCAATTCGCCAAGCGCGCCATTGGTGGTCACGATCAGGCTCTTGGCGTCTTTCCAGCTCGCCTCCACCGGAGCGAGCAGCGAAGCGTAAAGCTGATAGGCGAGCGCCACGTCGAAGGCGGGGATTTCCTCCACCCGCTCGACCTCGGGCTCAAGCGCCTTGCGCAACTGGCCGACCTTCTGGCTGAGTTCGTCGGCTTTCATCGGGATCGCGGCGAAAGCGATCGCGCCCTGTTTGGGGATCGCCCAGACATAGCTGGCGTCGCGCCCGAAATAGAAGGACACCAAAGCTTCGTCGGGCCGCAGCGCCGCCTGGATGGCGGCGACCGGCGGCGAGCCGGGACGCGTCAAGCTGGCGTAGGCGGGAAAGCGCCGATCGATTTCCTGCTTGGCCGCGGCGGCCTCGCCGCGCAGCTTGGCGATCTCGGCGGTCACGCCGCGCATCGCCTGATCGTCGCGCTGATCGGCCGGCAGGGACAGCATATTGTCGAGCACGCCGAGTTCGGCGTTGATCTGTTTGGTGAGGTCCTGTTCGTTGCGCGCCAGTTCCGCCAGCGCCGGATCCTTGGCGGCGAAACGCGCGCTCGAATCGGCAAGCGAGCGGTCCACCACGTGGCCGCGGACCAGATCGGCAAGCGCGAAAGTCTCGGCTGCGACATCGCCGCCGCTCTTGGCGAGAACCTCGATATAGGCCTCGATTGCGCGGCGCACCCGCTCGCCGCGGGCGGCGGTCAATGTCGGATCGTCGCTGTCGGCCGCCTCCCGCGACGCTGTCGTCAGCACCGGGATCGCGGCCTTGAAGGTCGCGATCGCTTCGGCATCGCGCCCCCCGCGCGCATAGCCGATCGCCAGCAGCCCCTGCGCCGAGGCGACATCGAACGCGCCGACGCCGACACGCGCGCTCAGGCGCTTGACAAGTTCCTGCGCCGCCGCAATCCCGTCGTCGAATTTGCCGGCCGCATAGAGCGCGACGATGCGCGACTCACTGTGCTGATAGAGTTCGCGCCGCTCGGGCGGCCATTGCGCGATCGCCGCGTCGATTTCCTTATAGGTGTCGTTGGCTTCCTGCATCTTGCTCTGGGCGACGAGGACAGCGCCGAGCTCCGCCAGCGTCTGCACATAGGTGGGCGAATCCGCCGCTACGCCGATCGTCTTCTGCACGTCGACCGCCGATTTCATCAGTTGCTCGGCATCGCCGTAGCGGCCTTCCTCGACCAGGATTCCGGCTAATCCATTGATGAAATCTGGGCTCGCAGTCGAGTACTTGCCCTGCTGATCAAGGATATCGAGCAACGCGCGGCGCGCATCCGCCTCTGCTTCCGCCACGCGCCCCTGTTTGGACTCGGCTCGGGCGGCCGCCAGCAGAGCAAGTTCGGCCGCCTGCTGGATCTGCTCGGGCGGCGGGGGGGTCTCGAAGCGCGGCAAAGCTTTCAGCGACGCGCGACGAAATGCTTCGGAGCGACGGTAACCGGCTTCAGCCTCGGCGTAGCGGCCCTGACTTTCGAGCACAATGGCGCGCACGGCGTCCGCGTCGGCTTCAAAGGACGTGCCATAAATATCATAGCTTGCGCGCCACTTCGGATTGG
>SSMV01000050.1 GCA_004799435.1 Bradyrhizobium sp. | reverse complement strand
GGCGGCGCAGTTACGGGGGCGTTAACGCGCCGGACCATTTCGCCGCGATTTTTTCTTAAGGCTTTGATGGAAAAGGCGAAGCGAAAGCGTCTTCGCAATCGGTAGCGTTGCCGAATTGGCTTAACGCTTCGATAACATCACACGAAAACGCTATGGCCTTTTGCGAAGACTTTTTTGTTGCGACGCAACAATTGTCTTGACTTCTTATTGTGCAGTGCACATCTTCCGGTCGTTGACGACGGCGCGCCAACCATGAGCGCCGCGCACCGAAACGCACGAGGCTATCCCATGACCGCCACTGTCCCGACATTCGAAGACTTCCAGAAGCTCTCCAAACAGCAGCTCGACGCGGTCAACGCCGCCGCGACGACCGTCGCCAAGGGCCTGCAGGAAATCGCCACTGAGTCGTCCGAGTATTCGAAGAAATCCTTCGCCGCGAGCTCGGCGGTGGTCGAGAAGCTGATCGGCGCCAAGTCGGTCGAAACCGCGATTCAGATTCAGACCGAATACGCCAAGTCGGCTTACGAGGGCTTTGTCGCCCAGGCCAACAAGATCAACGAAATTTTCGCCAAGGTCGCCACCGATGCTTTCAAGCCGGTCGAGTCGGCCTTCTCCAAGACGCCCGTCGCCCAATAATCCAGGGCCTGCGCCGCAAAGGCGCGGGGACGTCGCTATGCGCGCGTGCGTCGCTTGAAGCGACGCAATTGGCGCTTTTCTATGATGGGCCGGCGCAACGCCGGCCTATTTTTTTGCCTCGTGTTTGGCGCCTCGCCGACCAAACCTCTTGCGCGGCGGGCGCAAATTGACAAATCTTAGCTTCATTGGAGCCGCCTCTGGCGCCGGATGCGCGAGGCGCCTAGATGAGTGAAGGGGGAGAAGCGGCGAATCCCCAAGCGTTGCGTTCGCGCCGTCCGTGGTCTGTCGAGGACGCTATTGATCGCCGAAGCTCATCCGTTGGTGACAAGATTGCGAGCCGGCTTTCATCGGCTGGCGCGGAGGTCCTCGGCTTCGCATGCGTCTTCTGCGGTCGCGGCCGCCCGTGAGATCAGGGCGGCGCGCGAGCCCAAGCGCGGCGGCGAAAACCCCGGCGCCGGCGCGGCCGTTATCACTCGGACCCGAACGCAGACTCGGAAGCCGAATATGTACCGCGTGTTGCTTCTCAACGACGACTACACCCCGATGGAGTTCGTGATCGCGATTTTGCAGGCTTTCTTCAACAAGACCCCCGAAGAAGCGACTCAGATCATGTTGCACGTGCATAACAATGGCGTGGGAGAATGCGGCGTTTACACCTACGAGGTCGCCGAAACCAAAGTCGCGCAGGTGATGGACCACGCGCGCAAGAACCAGCACCCGTTGCAATGCATCATGGAAAAGAAATGAAAGGCGAGTGATGCCGGTATTTTCTCGCGCTCTGGAAAAGACGCTACGCAAAGCGCTCGCGCTCGCCAATGAGCGCCGCCACGAATATGCGACGCTTGAACATTTGTTATTGGCGCTGATCGACGATCCCGACGCCGCGGCGGTGCTGCGCGCCTGCAATGTCGACATCGATCAGCTGCGCAAGAACGTCGTTCATTATCTTGAGACCGATCTCGACAATCTGATCGTCGAGTCATCTGAAGAAGCCAAGGCGACCGCCGGCTTTCAGCGCGTCGTGCAGCGCGCGGCGATCCATGTCCAGTCTTCGGGTCGCGAGGAGGTCACCGGCGCCAATGTGCTGGTCGCCATTTTCGCCGAGCGCGAGAGCCACGCCGCCTATTTCCTGCAAGAGCAGGACATGACCCGTTACGACGCGGTCAACTACATCAGCCATGGCATCGCCAAGCGCCCCGGCCTTTCGGACGCTTCGCGCACGCCGCGCGGCGCCGAGGAAGACCCGGATGCGCGCGAGTCGAAGGACGCGAAAGAGGGGCCTGACGGCAAAAAGAAAGAGGGTGCGCTCGACGCCTATTGCGTCAATCTCAACCGCAAGGCGCGCGACGGCCGCATCGATCCGCTGATCGGCCGAGAGGCCGAGGTGCAGCGCACCATCCAGGTGCTGTGCCGGCGGCAGAAGAACAATCCGCTGCTGGTCGGCGACCCGGGGGTCGGCAAGACCGCGATCGCCGAAGGGTTGGCGCGCAAGATTGTCGCTGGCGACGTTCCGGAAGTGCTCTCCGGCTCGACGGTCTTCGCACTCGACATGGGCGCGCTGCTCGCCGGCACGCGTTATCGCGGCGATTTCGAGGAGCGCCTCAAGCAGGTGATGAAGGA
>SSMV01000005.1 GCA_004799435.1 Bradyrhizobium sp. | reverse complement strand
GAACTGCGCCTTCGTCAGCCAGAACTGATCGCGATTCATCTGCGCCTTCCTTTCGGAAGCCGTGAATCACAATCCGTTGCTCATGCCAATGCTTTTATGGGTCCGGACCCTAGGGTCCAGACCCTAGTGCACGGCGACTTCTGACGCCATGGTTGGGACGGGCGAGCGTCGCTGGCTCCTGCATCGGCCAGAGGTCCACGCGGTGCGGGCTGCCGGCGTCGACCAACGGTTTGGGATTACTCTCAGTCCGCTTTCGAGAAACGCCGCAATGGCCGGGGCCGGCCGTAATGGGCGCGAAGCGGTAGTGATTGGCCGGGAGCGGAACGGCGGCTTTGGGGCGATTGATAGCGAAAGCGGACGTTCGACGGGCACCGCTTAAAACTAACCCGTTCGACCCAAATCGGATCTTTGTGACGGTGCAGAAATCAGGGATTCTGCTTGGCCTGACCGACACGTCCTCGCGAAAGCCAGACCGTGCGCCCGCCCCCATTTTCCCAATCCTCGACGACGTGGGCAATGACCTCGAAGTCGATGCCGCTGAGCAGCGCTGCGTATTCGTCTGGGCTCAGGCTGGCGTGATACAGAGGGTCGCCTTGGTACTCTCCCACGCCTTCGCCGTAGTCTGGCCCGCTGTTGAATATCAGCACGGCGGACGGCGCGAGGTGTCGGGCGAAGACGTCGAACATCCGACGCTGATCGTCAGGCGCGAGGTGAAAGACGCTATCCCAAGCAAGCACCCCATCAAATCGACGGGAAAGGCGTAGCGACCGCATATCGTCCACCAGCCATTCATGATTAGGCAGACGCTGGCGACACAAGGAAATGAGAGTTTGCGATGAATCGACGCCGGTCACGCGCAGGCCGCACTCCGCCATGTATTTCGCCACCGGGGCGCCCGAACCGCAACCCAAGTCGAGAACGCTTGCCGCTCTTGGCAGCGCCGCGACAAAGCGATCGTGCCACGGCTTGTCGTTCCATGGACTGACGTGAAGATTGCGGTCAGCATCCCAGTCGCGAGCATGTCGCTCGTAATGGTCGATGATACAGTCAGCCATGTCCTTCATATTTTTGGAACGGTAGCCAGACCAGACCGACAGTACAACCTGCGTACAAAACTGAAGACTTTGAACCGCGGGACCCGACAATGTACATCCGCTCAATGCTGAGGCCGGCGAACCTTCGCTCCGCCGGCTTTGGCGCATGTCTACTTTGCGTGCTCGGACCCGTCAGCGCGTTCGCTCAGGCAACGCAGCCCCAACCGCGCGTTTGGCCGCCAGAACTCTCCTCGCCGCCAAAATCCGACGAGGCTCCGCCAGCTGCGCCCGCGCCGTCTTCGTCTCCCGCGGCGACTTCAGCCCCGCCTCAGGCGGCCGCTGAATCTTGCCTTGAGGAACTCAAAGCGAGCCGCGTCGAGGCTCAACCCGCCTCAGCGCCGGACGATTCGTCCAACGACTGCAGCATCGTCGCGCCGGTTCGGATCTCGTCGATCGGCCTCCCCGGCGGCGCCAAGCTCGATCTCCCGGCCCATCCATTGCTCGACTGCTCTTTCGCCGTCGTCTTCACTGGATTTCTGCGAAACCTCGTGGCGCCTCTCGGCGAGGCCATGCTGGGCGCGTCGGTGGTCGCGCTCGACACCGGCCCTGGCTACTATTGCCGCAGCGTCGACCGGGTTCCAGGGGCGAAGGTCAGCCCACACGGCAAGGGCATCGCGATCGACGTCTCCGCTGTCCTGCTCGCCGATCGGCGGCGCATCGCGGTCGGGCATGAGGCGAATCCCCAGGAGGCGTTGTTCATGCAAACGATACGGCGTGCGGGCTGCGGATGGTTCACGACCATTTTGGGGCCCGGCGACCCAGATCACTCCGAACACTTCCACTTCGATATCTTGCGCCACGGCGCGAGCGACAATTATCGCATTTGCGAATAGCGCGGCGACGCTGCCTCACCGGCGTCATGCCACATGGTGGAAGTGATCGGCCGAGAGCGGGCTGGCCGCTTTGGGCAATCGAAATGTCGAAGCGGGCATTCGCGCGTGCATAGCGTAGTGGCGTCCCTCGATCAATTCTGCGCCGGTCCGTTATGCCGGGAGCGACGGCCGATTTGGGACAACGAGCAGAACTCGCTGTCGATCAGCAACGGGTCCGAACCTCGATAGGTGTTGCAACTTCTTGGCAAGCCTTGCCTTCACAGGCTAAACCTTCGGCGCCTGTTCACATTCATACGTACTCATCGGATTTCCAGGCCTCCTTCGGCTGCGGCAATGGAAGGTTCGATCGCAGTCGACTTCAGGAAGTCGCCCAGCGCGGCGGCCTCGTTCGGGTTGAGGCGCAGTCCGAGTTTGGAGCGCCGCCATAGGATATCGTTTGCCTCGCAGGCGAATTCCTGATCGACGAGGTAGCGGACCTCGGCCTCGCTGAGGCCGGCGCCGAAGTCGCGACCGAGCACGGCGCGTTCGCGCGCCCCGCCGAGGATTCGGCGGACTCGGGTCCCGTAGGCTCTGGCGAGGCGTCTCGCCTCCTCGGCTGTGAGGAACGGATATTCCTCACGCAAACTCTCGACTAACGCGTCGAATCCGGTCAGCGGAAAATCGCCGCCCGGCAACGGCGTCGCGCCCGTCCATGAACGCGAGCGTCCCGCCCGCTCCCCGAGGAACGAATGGAGCGTCTCGAGCGCTTGCTCGGCTAATCGACGATAAGTCGTGATCTTCCCGCCATAAACGGTCAGCAACGGCGGGCCGGCGGAAGCGTCGAGATCGAGCGCATAGTCGCGCGTCGCTTCCTGTGCGGCGCCTTCGCCAGAATCGAACAGTGCGCGGACGCCGGCGTAGGACCAGACGACGTCGTCGGGCGTAATCTGCGCGGTAAAATACCGGTTCGCAGCGCGGCAGAGGTAGGCGATGTCCTCGCGCGAAGCCTTAACGGCGGCGGGATCTTCGGCGTAATCGCTGTCGGTCGTGCCGATCAAAGTGAAATCGCGCTCGTAGGGAATGGCGAAGACGACGCGCCCGTCATCGTTCTGAAGGAAGTAGCAACGCTCGTGCGCGAACATCGTCCTGACGACGATATGCGCGCCCTTGACGAGGCGCAGCGCCTTGGGGTTCCGGCCAGTCGCCATCTTCAGCGCCTCGCCGACCCAGGGGCCGGCGGCGTTGATAAGGACGCGGGCTCGAATGACCTGCGGCGCGCCGTCGCGACTGGCGGTGCGCAACAGCCACGTCGCAGCCTCGGGTTCGGCGTCGATCGCCGCGGTGCGCGTGCGGATCAAGGCGCCGCGATCGGCGGCGTCGCGCGCATTGAGCGCGACAAGGCGCGAGTCGTCGACCCAGCAGTCGGAATATTCGAAACCGATTCCGCGCAATTCGCGCTTCAGGGGTTGGCCCGCAGCGTCGGAGGCGAGATCGAGCGTCAGCGTAGGCGGGAGGCGTTTGCGCCCGCCGATATGGTCGTACATGGCCAAGCCGAGCCGCAACATCCATTTCGGCCGCATGCCGGCTTCGTGGGGCAGCACGAACCGCAGCGGCCAAACGATATGCGGCGCGATCGACCAGATCACTTCGCGCTCTCTCAACGCCTCGCGCACGAGCCGGAACGCGTAATATTCGAGATAGCGAAGGCCGCCGTGAATGAGTTTGGTCGAGGCGGACGACGTCGCGCCGGCGAGATCGCCCTTCTCGCAAAGGTAAACGGAGAATCCTCGGCCTGCCGCGTCGCGCGCGACGCCGCAACCGTTAATGCCCCCACCGACGATAGCGATGTCGAATATCGCGGGTGTTTGCGTCATCGTTCCGCCTTGCGCTTACTAATTGTGCGTCAGGCGGTTTGCCAGCCCGGACGCCGTCTCAGCGCTTTTTCGCGGGTGCTCGCTTCTTGCGCGTCATGCTGACCGAGACGCTGAGCTTCGTCGCCTTTTGACGCGTTGCGGCCTCTGTTCGCTTGAGAGCTTTCGCAATCTTCAATGCGGGTTCCTTACGAGCCATAGCCTTGAGCAGGCGGACATCGTCTTTCGACCAAGGTCGCCTAGCAGGCGCCTTCTTAGAACGTGCAACGGATTTGGCCATGTCCGCTCCTGTTTGGTGCTCTGAGGAACGAACCCCGTTTCGCACGGACCATAATCGCTTGCAACTTTTGCGAGTCGTTGTGGACATCTTGCAAAGAATGTCGAACGGCGCTCGGCTGGCGTCGTGAGCACGTGACCAACCAAATCGATATCGCGGGTTGTGGGCTCAACCGGCGCCACGAAGCGTTCTCCGCCGCCCGACTTTCCACGCGTTCCCCAGCTGTTGAAGCTCGTGTTCCGTGGCGAACTCTTCCACACGCATGTCGCGACGGCCCACGGGTCGCGGTCGATCACCTCGATCGAGAGAAGCGGGACCAGGTTTAGGGGCTAACGTGGCTTGCGCTTCGCGGCGCCGCCGCCCTTGCGGAGCTGACCAAGCCCTATCTTTTTCGCCAACTCCGACCGCTGCGCCGTGTAATTGGCCGCCACCATCGGATAGTTGTTCGGCATCAAGGAACCCCATGCCAGCCTTCAAAAGAGTTCGAAGGATAAGGCTATCCCATGAAGTCAGCAAACACAGGCGACGGCGGACGACGTGAGTTGCCCAGTGTCTGGGCTGTATTCGTGTTAGGCTCCGTCCAAGCTGATGAGGCGTCGCTCGCAAGCGATCGGAAAAGGGCTCACAAATGCGCCGGATCGCGTTCGCACTCTCGCTGACGATGGCGCTTGCGGTTCCCGCGCAATCATCGTCGACTAAGGCCAAGATCGACGAACTCCGCCACAGCTTCACGCTGGATCACAAGTCAATCCCCCCTGAGGTCTTGGGCGATCTCGGCGATTCGAATCTCGCGGATTCCAGCAGCATTCGCGTGACGATCGATCTTATCGCCGCGATGGGCAGCAATCTCTATGCGGATGAGATCAAGACGACCCCGACCGGTTGGGTCAGTCAGAGGAAAGTCGTTCTGTCTGTGCCGGAGAACCTGATCGAGGAGCTCTCCTATGAATTCAATGGCGTCACGAGCAACGGCATTCTTGTCGTCACCGCAGTCTATTCCGGCGGCGGGTCCGGAAGCTTCTTCACGCTGAATTTGCTGGATGCGGCCGCCGGCCGCGGCTTTGACAGCGAAGGAAAACCCTACGATCGCTTGAATCTCACCATCATCCGCAGCATCATGCTCGGGGACAGATGGGATGGCGAGATCAAGATCAACGGCGACACGATCTCCATCATCACCGCGCGCCAGGATTTCACTCACGGCCCGAGGCGGCCAGGCGCGCAAGTCCTGAAGGCGATGCGCCCTTGATCAAGCCTCTCCGCTCGACGCCCCATGCGTCCGCAAGAGTTGCGCTCTCGGCGCTCTCTATGGCTCTTACCCAAGCCTCTACAGTCGCTTCGGCGTCCGCTTCCAAGCTCGGGATCGATTGCCATAAGGCCAAGTCCGAGGTCGAGCGGGAGATTTGCAGGAACCCGGAATTCCTGGCGCTGGACCGCAATATCGCCACGACCTACGCCAAGGTTCTCAAAGCCGTTCCAGCCAGCGACGTCTCCGCCTTGTGAGACAATCAGATCAAATGGGTCGTCCGACGCGACGCCTACGGTTTCGGAATCGCAATGCTGGCGGAATGTCCGCTCTGGGGAACTGGCGCATTGCCTGGGACCGGCCGCAAT
>SSMV01000049.1 GCA_004799435.1 Bradyrhizobium sp. | reverse complement strand
GTTTGCTTTGAACCGCTAGGTGCTGCGCTGCAATATTGTCTCGTTTAACTTGGCAAAATCATGCTCAAAAAGTCGAGAAGCAATCTTGAATTGGTCATTGTTCGTGGTTAGAAGAAGAGCATTCAGTCAGCGCTCGATTCGATAGTCGGCGATTTCTGGATGACTTCGGCGCCGGCGAGCATCGAGCGATGTCCGCATCGAATTGACGGCGCCCATGGGAGCTTCCTGCGGTATGAGCGATACGAATAATCACGTTGAACTCGCGGCCGAGATCGTTTCGGCTTACGTTTCCAACAATTCCGTGCCGGCTACGGATTTGCCCGCGCTGCTCGCCGACGTGCACGCCGCCATTGTGCGCGTTTCCACTGGCGCAGCCGCGCCCGCGCCGGAGGCCGCCAAGCCGGCGGTTTCGCCCAAGAAATCAATCACCAGCGACTATATCATCTGTCTTGAAGACGGACGGAAGTTCAAGTCGCTGAAGCGTCATCTGCGCACCCAATACAATCTGTCGCCTGAGCAGTATCGCGAGAAGTGGGGTCTTGCGCCCGACTATCCGATGGTGGCGCCCGCTTACGCCAAGGCGCGCTCCGCGCTTGCCAAGCAGATGGGCCTCGGCCAGCAGCGTCGTCGCCGCGCCAAGTGACGCGATTCTGATTAAGTGACGCGCTTGTGATGGCGCCTGCGCCTGGCGGTTCGCCGTCAGGCGCAAACTTGACGCCCAAGCTTGACGCCTATGCCATGCTCGATGCAGATCGGCGCATGGATTTCATTCGCAACGTCTGTGTCTACTGCGGCTCAAGCGCGGGGGCGGACCCAAGATTTTCCGCCGCCGCCTTGTCGCTCGGCCGCGCTCTGGCCACCGCGGATATTGGCCTCGTGTTCGGCGGCGGCGGCGACGGCCTGATGGGCCAAGTGGCGCGCGCGACGTTAGACGCCGGCGGTCGCGTCACCGGGATTATCCCCAAGTTTCTGTTGAAGCGCGAGCACGCTCTCGCCGTGGCGTGGGAACTCGTCGTCGTCGACGGCATGCATGAGCGCAAGCAGATGATGTTCGAGCGCGCCGACGCCTTCATCGCGCTGCCGGGCGGCATCGGCACGCTCGAAGAACTCGTCGAGCAGCTCACCTGGGTCCAGCTCCAGCGTCACCGCAAGCCCGTGCTTCTCGCCGATATCGGCGGGTTCTGGCGACCGCTGCTGGCGCTATTGGCGCATATGCGCAATCTCGGCTTCATCCGCGAGGACTCGGAAGCGCATTATCTCGTCGCGGAGAAAATCGACGACGCGCTGCCGATGTTGCAATCGGCGGCGCGGCGATCGGCGGCCCTGCCGGGTTAAGGGCGCTCAAGCGCCACAAAGGACAGCCCTTTTCCTGTGAGCCCGTTAATGTCATTGTCGCGTCGGATTCAGGGGCGCGGGGGGAAAGCGTCCCGAATGGAGGATGCGGTATGAACGTGAAACGGAAATTGTCTCTGGCGGTCTTCGCGCTTTGCGGAAGCGCGTTGCTGGCCGCCGGCGGCGCCGTGGCGCAGACCCTGCCGGCTGCCGATTCGGCGGGCGCGCCACCCGCCCCGGATTTTTCGGTCGACAAGCCGAAACCCAAACCCAAGCCGAAGCCGAAGCCCACGGCGGATTCGACTGCAACCGCGAAGCCTAAGAAGGCGGAGGCCACCATCGCGGTTGAAGTCATGAACAGCCGCGCGGTCGGGCTTTCGCAATTGGTCGGCGCGATTTCCGGAACGCCCGACAGCAAGATCATCGCGGGTCCGCTGGCGGCGGGTAAGAAGATGACGGTGCATCTCGCCCACGACAAGGCGTGCCTGTTCGATCTGCACGCCGTGTTCGAGGATGGCGCGGTGACCGACGCTCAGGGCGTCGAACTGTGCAAGGACAAGAAGATCAATCTGGTCGAATAGTCGACGAGCGAGCCCGGCGGACCGAGGTCCGCCGGGGCGCTTGCGAAGCGGCGACCCTTTTGGGCCGGTCAGCGCGTCGCGGCCTGATAGAGTTCCGCGACATATTCCCAATTGACCAGATGTTCGACGAAGGCCTTGAGATAGTCAGGCCGACGGTTGCGATAGTCGATGTAATAGGAGTGTTCCCAGACGTCGACCCCGAGGATCGGCGTTCCCTTGCCCACCAACGGGCTTTCGCCGTTGGGCGTCTTGGCGGCGACGATCTTGCCGTCGACCACGGACAACCATCCCCAGCCCGAGCCAAACTGCGTCGTTCCGGCGGCGATGAAATCTTCCTTGGCCTTCTCGACCGAACCGAAGGACTCGACCAGCGCGCGCTCCAGGGCCCCGGGGATCTTGCCCCCGCCATTGGGCTTCATCCATTTCCAAAAATGCGTATGGTTGTAATGCTGGCCGGCATTGTTGAAGAGGGCGGCGTTTTTGCCGTAGGACCCGCGCACGATTTCCTCGAGCGACTTATTTTCCCACTCGGAACCTTTGAGGAGGTTATTGCCGTTGTTGACATAGGCGAGGTGGTGCTTGTCGTGGTGGTATTCGAGCGTCTCCTTGGACATATATGTCCCTAGGGCGTCGTGCGAATAAGGTAGATCTGGAAGCGAAAAGGTCATCGGCAGGCTCCATGAAAGGCGTTTTCGGGAAGTCGCGCTCCAAAAGAGCGCCGTCGCCCGCGCGCAAAGGATAGTTAAGACGCCCCTTCGCGCTTCGCAACCACGGGCAATCTGGCGCTGAGCGGTCAGTTTGATAGATTGGACGAATCGGAACCCCAATGACGATCGTAATTTTCGCTTTCGGACTTCTGCTCATCGCCTTCGGCGCAGGCAGCCTCGTCGCCAGCATCAGCCTGGTGCCGACGGAGCTCGGCATGCTCTATGCCGCCTGCGGCGCCATTCTGCTCGTCGGCGGCGTGGTGACGCTTGCGCTCGGCGTCGTGGTTCGCCGGCTCGACCGGCTGACCGGGTTGCTGCGCGCCGGCCAATTGGGCGAGCACGCCTCGGAATTCGTTTCTGCGCTGACCGGCGGCGCGCATGAGCATGACGAGCACGAGCGGCGGGAGCCCTCGATCGACGCCGCCGGTGAAGCGATCGGCGAGGAGAGCGCGGCTTCGCTTCATGACGAAGCGTTGTCGATGGAGGCGCACACGGACGAACACGCGCCGGAGCCGATCGGCGAAAGCCAGACCGCCGCTGCCCCGTCGTCCGCCGCGATCGAGCAGGCGCGCGCCGAAGCGGCGGGCCCGCCGACGCTCGTCGCCGACTACCGGGCCGGCGACGCCAATTACAAGATTTTCTCCGACGGCTCGATCGAGGCCGAGATGGAGACCGGGGCTTTTCGCTTCGCCTCGATGGACGATTTCAAAGCCTATCTCGCGGGCGGCAGCGCTTAAGATCGGAGGTCTTAAGCGGGAAGCGCCAACCCGTTGTCGCGCGCCAGCCGCGCCAGCGGCGTGAGCGGCCGCGCGCCGATATGCTGAATGATCTCGGCGGCGGCGAGCGCGCCAAGCCGAGCGCAGCCCTCAAGCGCGACGCCGCGCGCGAGCCCGGCGAGGAAACCAGCGGCGAAGAGATCGCCGGCGCCGGTCGTGTCGGCGACGCGAGCGATCGGAAAAGCGGGAACCTCCTGAGCCGCGGCGTCGCCTTTGACGATCACCGAACCCTTTTCCGAACGCGTCACGACCGCGAGCACGCCTTCGTTGCGGACCGCTTCGAGCGCCTCAGTGAAATTCGGCGTCTGATAGAGCGAGAGCAATTCGTCAGTGTTGGCAAATAGCGTGTCGACCAGACCGCTGCGCATCAACTCGATGAACTCGCCCCGAAAACGGTCGACGCAAAAGGAATCCGACAGTGTCAGCGCGACGCGCCGGCCTGCCGCGCGCGCGATCCTGCCGGCTTTCTGAAATGCTGATTTCGCCGCTGGGCGGTCCCACATATAGCCTTCGAGATAGACGATCCTCGCAGCCTTCACCCGCTCTTCATCGACGTCGGGCGGCGAAAGGTGCGAACTCGCCCCGAGGAACGTGTTCATCGTGCGCTCGCCGTCGGGCGTGACATAGACGAAGCAGCGCCCGGTCGCCGGACCGTCGGAAGCCGGCGCGGTTTCGAAAGAAATGCCGGTGGCGCGTAGGTCTTCGATGAAGGCGCGGCCGAGCGCGTCATCCTTGACCTTGCCGATATAGGCGCCCTTCACCCCGAAAGAGGCGACACCGACAATCGTATTGGCCGCCGATCCGCCGGAGACGACGCTCGGCGACACGCGCGCGGCATAGAGCGTTTCGGCGCGCTCTTCGTCGATCAGCGTCATCGCGCCTTTGAGCATATCCTGGGCGATGAGATCGGCGTCTTTCGCCTGCGCGATGATATCGACCAGGCTGTTGCCTAGCGCCAGCACCTCGACCGCTTCGATCATCAAACCCAACCCCCGCTCAAGCCGCGCCCTCTTGGCGCCTCGCAGCGGCAAGGTCAAACGGCGGACCGGACGGCCAGGCGTCACCGCCGCTCGCGCCGTCGCAGCCGCACGTAGAGTGCGCCGGCGCCGCCATGGCCGGGCCCGGCCTCCTCGAAGCCGAGCACGATGGCGCGCAGGTCTGCTTCGCGCAGCCAATGGGGAACGAGGCGGCGCAGCACGCCCGGCTCGCTTCGCCAGCTTTCCTCGTCGACGCGTCCGCGCCCGCCCTTGCCGGTGATGACGACAATCAGCCTGAATCCCTGCGCCTGCGCCTGAACGAGAAAGCCGCGCAGCGCGCTATGCGCCTCGGCCTGCGACATGCCGTGCAGATCGAGCGCGCTGTCGATTGTCGCGCGTCCGCGCGCGAGGTCGCGCTTAAGCCGCCGCTCCAGCGGCGCGAGCGGCGGCGGCGCGGGCGCGCGCGATCGCGGCGTCGCCTTCGCGGCGAGCGACGCGCTCGGAAGCGGAACGGATTCGACCGCGGCCGGCGCGGGCGGCTTCGCCAGGCTCGGCAAGGTCGCGCCGCGCCGCTTGGCGACGGTCTTGGCGACCTCGATCCACAGGGCGATTTCCTCGTCGCTCAATCGGCGCAGCCGCGATTTGGCCGGTCGCTCCGGCGTTCCGCTCACGGCTCGTCTCCAATCGGCAGAAGGACGGTGAAATCCCCGCGATGGCGCAGATCGCCGGCGCGCCCGCCCGCCGCTTCGCCGGCGCCGAAGAAAATGTCGGCGCGCGCGGCGCCGAGGATCGCCGAACCGGTGTCCTGGGCGATCATCAGGCGGGAGAACGGGCTCGGCGCTTCGCTCGCCCAGGGAAGGTCGGCGTCGATCCAGAACGGCGTTCCATAAGGCCAGATCGTCCGATCGACGGCGATCGAACGCAGCGGCGTCAGCGCGACGCCAGCGCCGCCGATCGGTCCGAGCGCCGGGTCGGCCCCTGTCTCAAGACGAAAGAAAATATAGGAGCGATTGCGCTGCAGGATCGCGCGGCCCCGCTCTCCCACCCGCAGACCATTGGTCCTGAGCCAGGCTTTGAGCCGCGCCAGCGACATCTCGCGCTCGCCGATTTCGCCGGCCTCGATCAGCAGCCGGCCAATCGACGTATAGGGCTGGCCGTTGCGCCCGTCATAGACGAGCCGGGCCTCGCGCCCATCTGGAAGGCGCAGTCGCGCCGAGCCCTGCACCTGCACGAAGAAGACCTCGACCGGGTCGGCGAGCCAGGCGATGGCCTCGCCGTCGCGCGCCTCGATTTCGGCGCGTTCGGGATAGGGGCGCAAGGTGCCGTCGGGCAGGCGCTGCGCGCCGGCAAGCGCCGGATCGAAATCGCGCGGACCGCCGCCCGGCGGGAAGCTGACGAGATCGGCGGGCCTGGCGAAAAGCGGCGAGGAAAAAGCCGGCGTTTGGGTGAGTGCCCCCTCGACGATCGGTTCATAGTAGCCGGTGAGAAAGCCCGAACCGTCCGCCGCATCGGAGCCCACGCGCCAGGGGCGGAACCGCTCGACGAAAAAGCGCCGCGCCGCCGCCGCGTCGGCGAGATCGGCGGCAACCGCAGCCGCCGCGGCTTCCATAAGTCCGGGCGAGGGCGCGCGCGCCTTGCGAAATTCAGGCGCGCCCGACAACGATGCCTGCGCCCAGTCGCGAAACGCCCGCCACGCCGCCAACGCGTCGTCATCGGCGAAGCCCGCCAGAGCGTCGAAACTCAAGGGCTGCAACGACGGCGCTCTAGGGTCTGAGGTCACGCTGGCCTGAGCCGTCGCCAACGCCGGTTAATGGACGGTCTGCGTCGCCGCCAGCAACCAGTTCGGATCGGCCGAGGCGGCGTCGCGGGCGAATGTCCATACGTCGAGATGATCGACGACGTCATTGGGCGAGCCTTCGACGGTTGCGCCCGACTTATCATGCGTCGCCGAGACGAGCTTGGCGGCGAAGCGCACGGCGATCGTCTCACTGGTTCCGGCAAGGCGCGCCTCCACCACGTCGGCTGCGTCGATCGACACCAGCGTCGTCGTCAAGGATTGCTCGGCCGCCAGGCGCGCGCGGATCGCCGTCTCGAAATTGGCCAGCACCTCTGGCGCGAGCAGGCGTTTCAACGTCGTCATATCCGCGGCGGCGAAAGCGTTGACGATCATTTCATAAGCGGCTCGCGCGCCGGAGAGGAAACTCGCCGGAGAAAAATTGCGATCGACCGCAGCGATCGCGTCAAAACCGAGCGCGAGCGGCGAACCGGGGGCGGCGAAACCGGCCCAGCGGTCAACCGGCGCAACGGGCGCTTCCGGCCGCGGCGGCGCGGAAGCCGCAGGCTTGAACTGCAAAACCTCGCCACCCTTCGCCGCGCCGAAATCGCTTGAGGGTCGGGTCGGGGGCCGCTGATCCATCGGCGGCCTTTGCTGCGGATCGCCGCGGGTTCCGAGCACCGAGCGCAGCTTCCAGGCCACGAAAATGGCGACAATCGCAAAAACGATCGTGGGAATGTCGATCTGCATATTCGTCACCCCGCCGCGCCGGCGCGCGACCGCACGGCCTCGCCCCTGTAGTTAGGGCGCTGCGGGCGATTTGGCTAGAAGCCTGTTTGCCGCAAGGGCGTCGGGCGGCGGCGCAAGATCGAGCCGCACCACTTGCCTCGGGGCCGCTGCGATGGTTTCAACGCAGGAGGCGGGTCTCAGGAGGGGTCAATTGACCGAATTTGCGACAATCGGCGTCGCCGGGGCGGGAGCCTGGGGGTTGGCGCTCGCCAATGCGGCGGCGGCGGCCGGACGCAAGGTCGTTGTCTGGGACAATGATCCCGAGGCGCTGCGCGCGCTCGCCCAGACGCGGCTGAGCGCGCGCCTGCCGGGCGTCGCGCTCGCCCAGTCGGTTGTCGTCGGCAAGGATGTCGGCGCACTCGCCAGTTGCGACGCGGCGCTGCTGGTCGTTCCTGCGCAGGCGACGCGCAACGCGGCGGCGCATCTGTCCGACGCAATGGGGCCGAGGCCGCTGATTGCCTGCGCCAAGGGCATCGAGCGCGGCTCACAAAAATTCATGACCGAGGTTGTGGCCGAATCGGCGCCGCGCTGGCCGGCCGCCATGCTGTCCGGGCCGAGCTTCGCCTCCGATGTCGCCGCCGGCCTGCCGACCGCCCTGACGCTCGCCAGCACTGACGAGCCGCTGGCGCGCGCGCTCTGCGAGGCGCTGCGCGGTCCCAACCTCAGACTCTACCATTCGACCGACGTGCGCGGCGTCGAGATCGGCGGGGCGGCCAAAAACGTACTCGCCATCGCCTGCGGCGTGGCCTCCGGCCTGGGGTTGGGCGCCAGCGCTGGCGCGGCGCTGATTGCGCGCGGCTTCGCCGAACTTCGTCGTTTCGCCGCTGCCTACGGCGCGCGGCCGGCGACCCTGATGGGCCTCTCGGGTTTGGGCGATCTGGTGCTGACCTGTTCGACTTCGCAGTCGCGCAACTTCTCCTTCGGCGCGGCGCTCGGCCGCGGCGCCCGCGTTGCCGACGCCGGCGCCGGCGCGCTGGTCGAAGGCGCGCTGACCGCGGCGACCCTGGTGCAGATGGCGCGCGCGAAAGAGGTCGACATGCCGATCGCCGCGATGGTCGATGCGCTGCTAACCGGAACGGTCGACGTCGCCGGCGCGGTCGGCGCTCTCCTCTCCCGGCCGCTGAAGGGCGAGGAATAGATGACGCCTTGCGCCGCGCCGGGAATGTTCTAGCCTCGACCCGTTGCATCTTTCAGAGAGGCCTCATGCTCTTTGCCGCCGCCTGCGCCGACAAGCCGAACAGCGTCGAAACAAGAATGGCGAATCGTCCCGCCCATCTTGCCTATCTCGCTTCGCTCGGCGCGCGCGTCCGGGTTGGCGGCGCGCTGCTCGACGCCGAGGCCAAGTCGCCGCTCGGTTCGCTGATTATTTTCGAGGCGGCGAGCGAGGCGGAGGTGCGCGCGATGCTGGCCGAGGATCCCTATACGAAGGCGGGGCTGTTCGCCTCGATTGATCTCAAGCCTTGGCGCCAGGCGATCGGCGCTCAACTCGCGGAGTAAGGCGATGGCGCATTGGCTCGTCAAAAGCGAACCCGCGGTCTGGTCTTTCGCCATGCAAACCGCCGCTGGCGGAAAAGGAACGAGCTGGAACGGCGTGCGCAACCACGCCGCCAAGCTCAATCTGATGGCGATGAAGGTCGGCGAGGAGGCGTTCTTCTATCATTCCAACCAGGACAAGGCGGTCGTTGGCGTCGTCGAAGTCATCAAGCCCTATTATCCCGATCCGACCGACGAGAGCGGCCGCTTCGGCATGGTCGATTTCAAGGCCGTGCGGCCGCTCGAAAGTGCGGTGACCTTGGAGACGATCAAGGGCGACCGGCGACTCGCCAAAATGATCCTGGTCGTCAACTCCCGGCTCTCGGTTCAGCCAGTGACCGCTGAGGAATGGCGCATCGTTCTTTCCCTCGCGCATGCCTAGCGGCGCGCCGTTCAAGGCCTAAGACCAAAGGTCAAACGCGCCCCGACTTGTAGCGGCCGCCGCGAAGGGGATATTGTCGGATCAAAGCGCTATGCGCGCGCCCCTAAGGGCGCGCCAGGGAGAAAGCGATGTCCGAGAAGGTGTATGGCGTTCCCGCGGAATGGGCGAAGCGCGCCTTCGTCGATGAAGCCCATTACGAAGAGATGTATCGCCGCTCGATTGCCGATCCGGAGGCCTTCTGGCGCGAACACGGCCGCCGCATCGACTGGTCGAAGCCCTATAGCAAGGTTCGCAACGTCTCCTGGGATATCGGCAAGGTCGCGATCAAATGGTTCGAGGATGGCGAGACCAATGTCGCCTATAATTGCATCGACCGCCATCTGCCCAAACGCGCCAATCAGACAGCGATCATCTGGGAAGGCGACTCGCCCGACGAATCGAAGCTGATCACCTACGCCGAATTGCACGAGCAGGTATGCCGCTTCGCCAACGTGCTGCGCGAACATGGCGTGCGCAAAGGCGACCGCGTTACCATTTATCTGCCGATGATCCCCGAAGCGGCCTATGCGATGCTGGCCTGCGCGCGCATCGGCGCCGTTCATTCGGTCATCTTCGGCGGCTTTTCTCCCGACGCAATCGCCGGGCGCATCGACGACGCCAAGTCCGACGTTGTCATCACCGCCGACGAGGGTCTGCGCGGCGGCCGCAGGGTGCCGCTGAAAGCCAATGTCGACGAGGCGATCAAAAAAGCGACCGGTGTGAAATCGGTGCTGGTCGTCAAGCGCACCGGCGGGGATGTCGCCTGGACGCCTGGACGCGACGTCTGGATGCATGAAGCGCTGGCGCGCGTTTCCGCCGATTGTCCCGTCGAACCGATGAAGGCGGAGGACCCGCTGTTCATTCTCTACACGTCAGGCTCGACCGGCACGCCCAAAGGCGTGTTGCACACCACCGGCGGCTATCTCGTCTTCGTCGCCATGACGCATCAATATGTGTTCGATTATCACGACGGCGACGTCTATTGGTGCACCGCCGACGTCGGCTGGGTGACCGGGCATAGCTATATTCTCTACGGGCCGCTCGCCAATGGCGCGACGACGCTGATGTTCGAAGGCATGCCGAACTATCCGAGCGTCAGCCGTTTCTGGGAAGTCATCGACAAATATAAGGTCAACATCTTCTACACGGCGCCGACCGCCATCCGCTCCCTGATGGGCGCGGGCGAGGCGCCAGTGAAGAAGACAAGCCGCGCCTCGTTGCGTCTCCTCGGCTCGGTCGGCGAGCCGATCAATCCGGAAGCCTGGGAATGGTATCATCGCGTCGTCGGCGAGGGCCGCTGTCCGATCGTCGACACATGGTGGCAAACGGAAACCGGCGGCATTCTGATCTCGCCGCTGCCAGGCGCGACCAAGCTCAAGCCGGGCTCGGCGACGCGGCCCTTCTTCGGAATTTTGCCGCAGATTGTCGACGCTTCCGGCAAGACGCTCGAAGGCGTCTGCGAGGGCAATCTCGTCATCGCCCAATCCTGGCCCGGCCAGGCGCGCACGGTCTTCGGCGATCACGCTCGCTTCGAGAAGACCTATTTCGCCGCCTATCCGGGCAAGTATTTCACCGGCGATGGCTGCCGCCGCGACGCCGACGGCTATTACTGGATCACCGGACGCGTCGACGACGTCATCAATGTCTCCGGTCACCGCATGGGAACGGCCGAAGTCGAAAGCGCGCTCGTCGCGCATCCCCAGGTATCCGAAGCGGCGGTCGTCGGCTATCCGCACCAGATCAAGGGGCAGGGGATCTACGCCTATGTCACGCTGATGGCGGGAACCGAGCCGACCGATTCGCTGCGCAAGGAGCTTGTCGGCTGGGTGCGCAAGGAGATCGGGCCGATCGCCTCGCCGGATCTTCTGCAATTCTCGCCGGGCTTGCCCAAGACGCGCTCGGGCAAGATCATGCGGCGCATTCTGCGCAAAATCGCCGAAAACGATTACGCGTCGCTCGGCGACACGTCGACGCTCGCCGACCCGAGCGTTGTCAAGGAGCTGATCGACAACAGGCAGAATCGCGGCAAGGCGCAGTGAGGTCAGGCGCCGCGCTCAAGGCGTCGGCGCGAGCCCCTGCACATTCTCGATTCTCGCGGCGAGGATCACCGCCTGCGTGCGGCTTTCGACGCCGAGCTTCTGCAGGATCGCCGAGACATGCGCTTTCACCGTCGCCTCGGAGACGGAGAGCTCATAGGCGATCTGCTTGTTGAGCAGACCCTGCGACAGCATCATCAGTACGCGCACCTGCTGAGGGGTGAGTGAGGAAAGCCGGCGCGCCAAGGCGCTGGCCTCGCGGTCAGGCTCGGCGCTAAGGTCGAGGTCGGGCGGCGTCCACTGGCCGCCTTCCAGCACTTTGCGGATCGCCGTGCGCATCGTCTCGAGGTCAAGCGACTTGGGCACATAGGCGGCGGCGCCAAATTCGAGACAATGACGCATCACGGCGCGGTCTTCGTTGCCGGAGATCACGATCACCGGCACGCTTGGACGCTCCGAGCGGAGGAACAAAAGGCCGGAGAGGCCGCGCACGCCAGGCATCGTCAGATCGAGCAACACAAGATCGGCTTCGGGCGCTTCCTCGAGCGCTGCGGCGAGAGACTCGAAATCCGCGGCTTCGGCGATTTGCGCGCCGGGAATGGCGCCGATGACCGCTTCGCGCAACGCGCCCAGGACGAGGGGATGATCGTCTGCGATCAGCACCCGCACCGTGTCGCTCAATCGAAGTCCCCCTCGCGCCGCGTAAGACTTTCGTCCCAAGCCCGCCGGACAATCGCGCAATCCTCCCGCTTTGTCACGTCAAGCCGGCGCCGGCGCGAATTCTTCGCCCCACTGGCGGCGCGCTTCGGCGAGCGCCAGGGCCGCGGCGACGGCGACATTGAGCGAACGCAGCGGCGGCGATATCGGAATGCGAAGCCGCGCATCGGCGGCGGCGGCGACATGTTCGGGCACGCCGGCCGATTCGCGCCCGACCATGATGATGTCGCCGGGCTCGAAGCGAAATTCCCACAGCGATGTCGCGCCCTTGGTGGTCAGAAGCGCCAATCGGCGACCCGCGTCGCGCCGCCAGTCTTCGAAGCGGGCGAATGACGCATGGCGGATGATCGGCAGCGCGTCGAGATAGTCCATTCCGGACCGCCGCAGACGCCGGTCGGAGGCGACGAAGCCCGCCGGCTCGATGATCGCCGCGTCGGCGGCGAAACAGGCGCAGGTGCGCAGCATGGCGCCGACATTGGCCGCGATGTCGGGTTCGTATAGCGCCAGGGTCAACGGAGCGAGGGGCGGCATCGCCCGCTTCCTAGGCAAAACCGCCCGTCTTGTCATGCGCCGAAGCATGGAGGGGTGATTTTTCGAGCGGCCTCGCCGCCTTCGCGGGCGCCCTTGCGCCAGGGGCCGCGCGCCTATGGACAACCTCGGCGAACGATGCCAAATAGCCCCGAGCGGAGGGCGCGCTGTATTGCGGAGCGCCTGATTCCCGAGCCGAATTTCGTCGACGCCGCCATCAGAAGAAGGCGAGGCGAAACGCGGCGCAAGTGCTGGCGCGCTGGATCGCCGGCGCAACGATCTGGGGGTGCATTTGTCGAGCGCGGTCATCGAGAATCCCAACCGTCGGGACTTCCTTTTCATCACCACGGCGGCGGTTGGCGCGGTTGGCGCCGCATCGGTCGCCTGGCCGCTCATCGATCAGATGAATCCCGACGCTTCGACGCTGGCGCTCTCTTCGATCGAAGTCGATTTATCGCCGATCGCCGAAGGGCAAATCGTCACGGTCAAATGGCGCGGCGGACCGGTCTTCGTTCGTCATCGCACCAAGAAAGAGATCGATGACGCGGTGAACACGCCGCTCAGCGAGCTCAAGGATCCGCAGACCGATCAGGCCCGGGTGCAAAAGCCCGAATGGCTGATCGTCAGCGGCGTCTGCACGCATCTGGGCTGCGTGCCGCTCGGCCACGAAGGTCAATATGACGGCTGGAAATGCCCGTGCCACGGGTCGGTCTACGACACCTCCGGGCGTATCCGCCAAGGGCCTGCGCCGCTCAATCTGCCCGTGCCCGAATATGCTTTTCTCACCGCCACGAAAGTGAAGATCGGCTGATCTGCCTCTTCGCCGCCTCGACCGACGCCATTCCAGAGAAGTGAAGCTATGAGCGGAACCCCGAGCTACGTCCCCAAAAGCGCGATCGGGAAGTGGTTTGAATCGCGCCTGCCGATCATGGGTCTGGTCCACTCGTCCTTCGTCGCCTTTCCGGTGCCGCGCAACCTTAACTATCTCTGGACCTTCGGCGCGATCCTCGCCTTCATGCTGGGCGCGCAGATCGTCACTGGCGTCATCTTGGCGATGCATTACGTGCCGAGTGCGACGGAAGCCTTCGCTTCGGTCGAGCACATCATGCGCGACGTCAATTTCGGCTGGCTGATCCGCTATCTGCACACCAACGGCGCGTCGATGTTCTTCTTCGCCGTCTATGTCCACATGTTCCGCGGCATCTATTACGGCTCCTACAAGGCGCCGCGCGAAGTGCTGTGGATTCTCGGCGTCATCATCTATCTCCTGATGATGGCGACGGCCTTCATGGGCTATGTGCTGCCCTGGGGATCGATGAGCTTCGCTGGCGCGACCGTCATCACCAATCTCTTCACCGCCATTCCGTTGGTGGGCACCGGCGTCGCGCATTGGTTGTGGGGCGGCTATGCGGTCGGCGATCCCACGCTCAACCGCTTCTTCTCGCTCCATTACCTGCTGCCGTTCATGATCGCCGGCGTCGTCGGCCTTCACATCTGGGCGCTTCACGTGAGCGGCCAGAACAATCCCGAAGGCGTCGAGGTCAAGGATGTCGAGCGCGACACGGTCGCCTTCACGCCCTATGCGACGATCAAGGATCTGTTCGGCGTCTCGGTGTTTCTGATCGTCTACGCCTGGTTCGTCTTCTACATCCCGACCTATCTGCTCGACGCCGACAATTCGGTGCAGGCCAATCCGCTGGTGACGCCGGCCCATATCGTGCCGGAATGGTACCTGCTGCCCTTCTACGCGATCCTGCGCGCCATCCCCAACAAGCTGGTCGGCGTGGTGGCGCTCGGCGCGGCGATCGTTCTGCTCGCCTTCCTGCCGTGGCTCGACACCTCGTCGGTCAAATCGGGCAAGTACCGGCCGGTGTTCCGCGTCTTCTTCTGGCTGTTCGTCGCCTGCTGCGTCGGGCTCGGCTATCTCGGTTCGCAGGAAGTCTCCGACACCGCGACCCTGATCGCGCGCATTCTGGCGCTCGGCTATTTCGGCTTCCTGCTTGTCGTGCTGCCGCTGCTTGGCGTGTTCGAAAAGACCAAGCCGCTGCCGGCCTCGATCGCCGACGCGGTGCTCGCCAAAACCAAACCAGCAGAAGCGGTCGCGCCGCCGGCCTCGCACTGATCGGCCGCCACTTCCGGGGATTTGCGATCATGAACCGTTTGACGACTTCCATCCTCGCTCTGGCGCTGACGGCGATGGGCGCCTCCGCGGCGCTCGGCCAGGACGCGGAGGATCAGCCGAAGCCGGCGCGGCAAAGCTGGAGCTTCTCAGGCCTGTTTGGAACCTATGATCAGGCGCAGTTGCAGCGCGGCTTCCAGGTCTACAAAGAAGTCTGCAGCAATTGTCACCGGCTCAGCATTCCCTTCCGCACGCTCGCCGATCCCAATGGTCCCGCCTATAGCGAGGCGCAGGTCAAGGCGCTGGCCGCGAGCTACCAGATCGTCAACGACGAGCCCAACGATAAGGGCGAGATCTTCAAGCGCGCCGGCACGCCGGCCGATATCTTCCCGCCGCCCGACGCCTATCCCAACAGTCAGGCCGCTGCGGCGGCCTTCGGCAAGGCGCCGCCAGATATGTGGCTGCTCGCCAAGGCGCGCAAATATGAGCGCGGCTTCCCCTGGTTCGTCTTCGACGCGCTGCCCTTCGACCAGTATCAGGAGATGGGCGCTGACTATATCTACGCCATCCTCAATGGCTACACGAAGAGCGGCGACGCGCAGTGGAACGCCTATTATCCCGGCCATCGCATCGCGATGCCGCAGCCGATCGTCGACGGCGCCGTCGCCTATACGGATGGCACGCCGGCCAAGCTCGACAATTATGCGCGCGACGTTGCGGCGTTCCTGAGCTGGGCCTCCGAGCCGACGCTCGACACGCGCAAGAAGATCGGTTTCCGGGTGATGATCTTCCTCTTCGCGCTGGCGATTCTGCTCTACCTCACCAAGAAACGCATCTGGTCGAAGCTGCACTGAGGCGCTCCCACGCGCCGCGATCGATGAGGCGCGCATGGTCAAAGCCGTCATCGGGATTATCGGCGGGTCAGGGGTCTATCGCCTTGCCGGTTTGAGCGAAACGCGCCAAGAGCGCGTCGCGACGCCATGGGGCGAGGCCTCCGACGTTCTGCGTTTCGGCCGCGTCGGCGCGGCCGACGTCGTGTTCCTGGCGCGTCACGGCGCCGGCCACCGCTTCAGCCCCTCGACGATCAATTATCGCGCCAATATCGACGCGCTCAAGCGCAGCGGCGTCACCGACATCATCGCCATTTCGGCCTGCGGTTCGTTTCGCGACGAACTCTATCCCGGCCTGTTCGTGCTGGTCGATCAGTTCGAGGACCGCACCTTTGGCCGCCAGACGAGTTTTTTCGGCACGGGCTGCGTCGCTCATGTGTCGATGGCGCAGCCGATCGCACCCTTGCTGCGCGCGCGTATCGCCGCCGCCGCCAAAGCCGAGGCAATCGCCTGCCGCAACGGCGGGACCTATCTCTGCATGGAGGGCCCGCAATTCTCGACGCTGGCCGAATCGCTCGCCTATAAGGCGCGCGGGCTTGACGTCATCGGCATGACGGTCGCGACCGAAGCGAAACTCGCGCGCGAGGCCGAGATTTCCTACGCGGCGATCGCGATGGTCACCGATTACGATTGCTGGCACGAGACCCACGGCCCGGTCGATGTCGCCTCGGTGCTGAAAGTCGCCCATGAAAACGCCGAACGGGTCAACGCGCTGCTGGCGCGCGCGCTTAGCGATTTTCCAACCGAACATGAGCCTTGTCCGATCGGCTCCGATCGCGCGCTCGATGGCGCGATCATGACGGCTCCGGAAGCGCGCGATCCGCAGCTGATGAAGAAGCTCGAGGCGATCCTCGCGCGTCAGAACGCGGCGCCCTAGCGCAGTTGGTCTGTCATTCGCGCGCGCATCTTCGCCGGTGCGCCAGCGACCCTTGCGGCGAGGTCCCGTCCTCTATAAATTCTATAGAGAATGGGAGGTCGAAATGACCATTGATTGGGCGCATTTCGCGCCGCTTTCGGCGCTGGCCGGCGGGGCGTTGATCGGCGTCGCCGCTGCGTTCCTGATTTTGGGCGCGGGTCGAATTCTCGGCGCGGCCGGCATAGTCGGCGGCGCACTCGACATCGGCAGCGTCGAGGCGCCGTGGCGCTGGTCGCTGATCGCCGGCCTCGTCGTTTCGCCGCTGATCGCGCGCAGCCTTTCGGACATCGCTGCGCCGGTCTTCCTTGTGCATTGGCCGGCGCTGATCGTCTCTGGCCTGCTCGTCGGCTTCGGCGCGAGGCTCGGCTCGGGCTGCACCAGTGGCCATGGCGTCTGCGGGTTGGCGCGCCTGTCGCCGCGTTCGGCGGTCGCCACCGTCGTCTTCATGGCGACGGCCGTCGTTACCGTCTTCATTACCCATCACTTGATCGGTTGAGAGGGGCGGATCATGAAGCGCAATCTTTTCGCCCTAGCCATCGGCCTGATTTTCGGCCTCGGCCTCTGCATCTCGGGCATGTATCTGCCGGCCAAGGTGATCGGCTTCCTCGATCTCGCCGGCGCCTGGGACCCGTCGCTCGCCTTCGTCATGATCGGCGCGATCGTTGTCGCCCTGCCGGCCTTCTGGATCGCCAAGCGGCGCTCCAACGCATGGCTTGGCGGCGCGATCGAACTGCCGACCGCACGTAGCATCGACGCCCCGCTTATCGTCGGCTCGGCGATCTTCGGAATCGGCTGGGGGCTCGCCGGCGTCTGCCCGGCGCCCGGCGTCGTCGATCTCGGCTTTCTCAACGGCGACGCGGCGATTTTCGTCGCCGCCATGGCGGCCGGCGTTTTGATCTATCGCGCGACGAGCCATTGGCGTTTGCCGGACGCGGGCGTTCTGACGCAGGATGCCTGAGCCGGAGAGGGCTTGGCGCATAGGACTTGGCGCATGTCAAGGCGATGGTTCGAGAGGTTGCTATTTGCCGCGCGCTGGCTGCTCGCGCCCTTTTATGTCGCGCTGGTCGTCGCGCTGCTCGCTCTGCTCGCCAAGGTCGGCGTCCACGTCTATCAGCTCGTCGCGCAATTCACCGCTTCGAGCGAGGATCAGATCCTGCTCAGTGCGCTTGGCGTGGTTGACCTGACGCTGTCGGCCTCGTTGATCGTCATCGTCATCCTGTCGGGCTACGTCAATTTCGTCGCGCCGATCGATATCGACGCGCATAAGGATTGGCCGCGCTGGTTCGCCGATATCGATTTCAGCGAGTTGAAGCTGAAGCTGATCGCCTCGATCGTCGCGATCACCGCGATCAAGCTGCTCGAATCCTACATGAATGTCGACAGCGTTTCGGACCGCGATTTCGCCTGGCAGACCGGCGTGCTCATCGCCTTCGTCGTCACGGCTTTGCTGCTGGCGTTGGCCGACAGGCTCGGACGGGGCGAGCACACGGGCGAGGCCTGAGCCGCGCCGCTATTTCTCGAGCACGACGTTGCGGCAGGCCGGCGGCAGCTGCGCCAGCGTCAGCGGCGGCTTGGGCGCGCTCAGCGGCGGATGCAGCGCTTCCTCGGTGAACCACCAGTCGAGCGACTTGTCGCAGCCGTCGCCCGGCGGCACGGGATCCTGCGGCTGACAATCGCTCTGGCCGGCCGGGCAGGATATGCGAATGTGGAAGTGATAATTGTGCCCCCAATAGGGGCGCACCTTATTCATCCAGGCTGCGCCTCTGGCGGTCTCGCATAACGCTTTTTTGATCGCCGCATTGACGAAAATGCGCTCGACCTCCGGCTCCTCGGCGGCCGCCTGGATGATGCCTGCCTGCCTAGCGCTCCAGTGATCGGGATCGACGGCGAGGCCGTCGGGCTTGACCATGTCGATCGCCGACATCTCCTCGCGCTCTTCGTGGCTTAACGTGCGGTCCGGCATCGGCGTCAGCCAGACGTCGGCGTCGAGCCCGATCTGATGGGACGCGTGACCGGTTAGCATCGGTCCGCCGCGCGGCTGCGAAATATCGCCGACCAGAATGCCGGGCCAGATTCCCGCATGCGCCGCCTTGCGCGAGAAGCGCTCGAGGAAATCGATCATCGCCGGGTTGCCCCAACTGCGGTTGCGCGACAGGCGCATCACCTGCCAGCTCTCGCCGTCGACCGGCAGCGCGACGGCGCCGGCGAGACAGCCGCGCGAATAGAAGCCGATCGAGCGCGCCTGCGCCTCGGCGGGCGTCATCGCCCGGCCAAACACTTGATTTGCCGGAAGCTTGGGATCGGCGGGATTGGCGAGCGGCGGCAGAGGCGTGGGGTTCAGCGAACCCTGGTCCTGCGCCGTCGCGCCGCCGGCGCAAACGAAAGCAAGCATCGAGAGGAGCGCAATTCGCCGCATCGTCGGCTCTCCCGCATTGGCCGTTATGCCTGTTTCGATCCGCGTGCGGACCGCGGTCAATCCTTTTCGCGCCGCGTCGCCACGATAAAGAGGCGCGGAAAGGGCAACAGCGCGCCGCCGCCGGCGCGCGGCGGATAGGCGCGCGCGACGCCCTCGCGATAGAGCGCGAGATATTCAGCACGCTCATCGGCGTCGAGCGGCGACAGAAACGGCCGCAGCCCGGCGCTCTCGACCCAGGCGACGATCGCATCCGAACCCGCGAGGCAATGGACATAGGTCGTGCGCCAAATGTCGACCTCGTCGCAAAATGGCGACAGAGCGTCGTCATAGTCGGCGAAGGCGCCGATCGGCTGACGCGCGGCGGCCGCGTCGGCGAGCTTGACGCGAAAGCGCGGGCCGGCGGCGATTTCGCGCATCAGCGCATGGGTCGGCTCGTTTTCATTGTCGGGCATTTGCACCGCCAGACAGCCAAGCGGCGGCAGGCGCTCGGCGATACGGCGCATGACGGCGATGTGGTTGGGAACCCAATGCATTGCCGCATTGGCGAAGACGAGATCGGCGGCGGGATCGTCGAAATCGACGATATCGCCTTGACGAAACGTGACGCGCGGCAGGCGAGAACGGGCGGCGGTCAACATATCGGGAGAGGAATCGAGCCCGATGATTTCGGCGCCGGGAAAGCGCTCAGCGATCAGGGCTGTCGAATTGCCCGGGCCACAGCCGAGATCGACGGCGCGCCGCAGCGCGCGCGCCGGCACGCGGCTCAGCAGTTCGGCGGCGGGACGAGAGCGCTCGCGCTCGAAGCGACGATAGGCTTGCGCGCTCCAGTCGCGCGTTGTCGAATTCGTCTGCATGACGGAATTCGCGTCGCTCATTTTTTTCTCCTGCGACAAATTTACAACGATTCTCAGCGCCGATGCGCCGCAATCGCGCGCTCACAAAATCCCTATGCCTTACAAAATCTTAAACGCTAAGCAGCGCATGTCGGGGCAATCGTGTGGCGAATTTGTGCCAACTCTTTGACGCTCTCGAAGCGTCATCGCCATGCGCTCCGCATGCGTGTCGTCGCCAAACAACGTCCGCATATCAAACATTTGTCTGACAGATTGCTTACGGCCCCCTACCCAGCGCGTCGCGAGTCGCGTTACAGGGCCGCGACGGCGCCCATCGACGGGTTGCCCTGCACCGCCGCGCGTGCAATATTCGCCAGACCCCAAGCATAGATGCGGGCGGGGCCAATGAATAAGCGGACGATCTAAAAGCTGCGTAGCGGCGGCGTAATATATATACGCTGGGGGGCGTAGAAATAGTTCGGGGCTTTACTTGAACTTGTTGGGATTAGAGAGACTAGTGGGCGACGTAACTCGGCGGCTTTTCTAGTTCTCTGTCGAAATATCGGATCAAAATCTGAAGAAGACGCGCCACAGTGCGGGCTGTGGAAGGAGAGGCCATGTCATTTCAACGGCCTGCGGATTACGCAGGGGAATTGTCCGTGGGGGACGCTTACGCGCTGCTGAGCCAGGACGAAAAGGCGACGCTTGTCGATGTGCGCACGAAGGCGGAATGGGCCTATGTCGGCGTCCCCGACCTCAGCGCGCTGGGCAAGACTCCGATTTTGCTGGAGTGGCAGACTTATCCCTCGATGCAGGTCGCGGCCGATTTCACGCCGCGCCTCATCGCCGAGCTGACGGAGCGCGGAGTCGGGCCGGGAACGCCGGCGCTCTTTCTCTGTCGCTCGGGCGTGCGCTCGCTCGCGGCGGCGCGCGCTTTGGCCTCGGCGGGTTGGCGACGCTGTTACAACGTGACGGACGGATTCGAAGGAGGGCTGGACGCTTCGCGCCGACGCGGAGCGCTTGGCGGATGGCGCGCAGGGGGCCTGCCGTGGACGCAGAGCTGAACCGCCCTCCGTCGAACGAGCCACACTTTCCCGTCCTTAGCATTTCAAAAGAGAATCCAATGAACGAGAGCGCAGAAGTGAGCGCGGTCAACGCCGACGCTCGCGCCACCCCGTCAGTTCGCGACATCGAGGAGAGCTGGCGCCGCTGCGCGCGCCGACTGCGCGCCGAAGTTGGCGAACATGTTTTCTCCTCTTGGTTCGGGCGCTTGTCGCTCGAGTCGATCGTGCAGGCGCGCGCGCAATTCTCCGTGCCGACGCGCTTTCTCAAGAGTTGGATTGAAGCCCATTACAGCGACCGCATTCTCGCCGCGCTTGAGGCCGAAATCGGCGGCGTCGTGTCGATCGGCATCACCGTGCGCTCCTCGACGAGCGCGCCTTGCCCACCCACCCCGGCGATCGCCGCGGTGCAAGGCAAAACTGCGGACGGCGGCCGCCAGGCGTTGCGCGCCATTCAGCAATCGGCGCCGCGCAGCGGCCAGTTGCGCGAGGACGGCGCCGCCTATGGCGAAGGTTTCTCCGGTTCGCCGCTCGATCGCCGGCTCACCTTCGCCTCCTTCCTGGTCGGTCGCTCCAATCAGCTCGCCTATGCGGCCGCTCAGCGCGTGGTCGAAGACCGGGCCGGTCAGCCGGCGGCTTTCAGTCCGCTCTATGTTCATGCGGCGGTCGGTCTCGGTAAAACCCATCTCTTGCAGGCGACTGCCCATGCCGCAGCAGCGCAGGGGCGGATCGTCACCTATCTGACGGCCGAGCGCTTCATGTATAGTTTCGTCGCCGCGCTGCAGTCGCAAACGGCGGTCGCATTCAAATCGGCGATGCGTTCGATCGACCTCTTGATCATCGACGATGTGCAGTTCCTCCAGGGCAAGGCGTTCCAGAACGAGTTCGGCCATGCGCTGAACGCTTTGCTCGACGCCGGTCGACAAGTGGTGGTCGCCGCCGACCGCCCGCCGAGCGACCTTGAGGCGCTCGACGAGCGTGTTCGCTCGCGCCTCGCTGGGGGTCTGTGCGTCGAGATGATGAGCCTCGACGAGCCATTGCGATTGCAAATTCTTGAAGCGCGCATCGCGGCGGCGCGCGTCGCCAATCCGCATTTCACCGTTTCGCCGGCGGTGCTGGCCTTCGTCGCGCATTCGATCGTCTCGAACGGGCGCGATCTCGAAGGCTCGGTCAATCGGTTGCTCGCCCATTCGATCGGCGGCGCGGCCCTGAGCGTCGAAGCGGCGGAGGTCGCCATCCGCGATCTGATCCGCGCGCGCGAACCGCGGAGAGTCAAGATCGAGGAGATTCAAAAGCTGGTCGCCAACCACTATTGCGTCAGCCGCGCCGACATTCTGTCGTCGCGCCGCACGGCGACCGTGGTGAAGCCGCGTCAAGTAGCGATGTATCTCTCCAAGGCGCTGACCTTGCGCTCGCTGCCGGAAATCGGCCGTCGCTTTGGCGGACGCGATCACACGACCGTTCTGCATGCAGTGCGCAAGATCGAAGGCTTGAGCGCTTCCGACGCGACATTGCGCGAAGAGCTGGAGCTCTTGAAGCGCATGCTTCAGGAATAGCCGGGGCGCACGTGGCGCTGATCTATAAGATTGTCGGCGCCGCGGAATGGCGGGCCGCCGAGACTGCGGGCGTTTTCCTCGGCTCCGACGTCGATCGGCGCGACGGCTATATTCATTTTTCCACGGCCGAACAGGCGCCCCAGACGGCGGCGCGCTGGTTTGCCGGGCGTGACGACCTCATGCTGGCGGCGGTCGACGCTGAGGCCTTCGGCCCTGCGCTGCGCTGGGAGCCGGCGCGGGCGGGTGCGCTGTTCCCGCATCTCTATGGCGCTTTGCCGTTGACGGCGCTGGCCTGGGCGCGTTCATTGCCGCTCGGCCCCGATGACCGCCATGTATTTGGAGAGCTGGCGTGACAATGAGCGTTCTGGGCGCGCTGGCGACGCCGCTGCTGCAGCGTCTGCCGCCCGAGACCGCTCATCGCGCAGCGATCGCCGCGCTAAAATACGCGCCGTTCACATCCAGCGCGCACTCGCCCGCCGGGCTTGCTTTGCGCGCCTTCGACCTCGACTTTCCCAATCCGATCGGCATGGCGGCGGGCTTCGACAAAAGCGCGGAGGCGGCGCCGTCGCTGCTGGCGCTGGGCTTCGGCTTCGTCGAAGTCGGGACGCTCACGCCGCGTCCGCAAAAAGGCAATTCCTCGCCGCGTCTGTTCCGGCTACCGGCGGATGGCGCGCTCATCAATCGTATGGGTTTCAACAACGACGGTTACGTCGCCGCGCAGGCGAGGCTGGCGGCGCGGCCGGCGAAGGGAATTGTCGGCGTCAATTTCGGGCCCAATCGAGACGCCGCCGACCGGCTCGCCGATTTCGTCGCCGGGGTCGAGGCTTTCGCGCCCTACGCCAGCTATTTCACCATCAATGTGTCCTCGCCCAACACGCCGGGCCTGCGCGATCTACAGCAGCGCGAGGCCTTCGACGAACTTGTGGCGCGGGTCGCGGTGGCGCGCGAGACGGCGCAGCCGCGCCGTCCCCTGCTGATCAAGATCGCGCCCGATCTCGATCTGCATGCGCTCGACGATATTGTCGACGTCTGCGTCTCGCGCGGCGTCGATGGCGTCATCGTCGCCAATACGACGATCGCGCGGCCGTCCTCGCTAAGGGATCTCCAAGTTAGGGAAGCGGGCGGCCTCTCCGGCAGGCCCTTGTTCGCGCCGTCGACCCGGATGCTGGCGCAAGCCTATCTGCGTTGCGGGGGCGCGCTGACGCTGATCGGCGCGGGCGGGGTCGAGAATGCAGAGACGGCGCTCGCCAAGATCGAGGCGGGCGCGACGCTGGTGCAGCTATACACAGGCCTCATCTATCGCGGGCCGCGACTGATCGGCGAGATCCTCGACGGGCTCGCCAAGGCTGCGCCGACGCCGGGCGATCTCGCGAAGCTTGTGGGCGCGCGGGCGCGCGAATGGGCGGCGGCCGATTAGTCGCCTCGGTTTGCTGGAGGGCGGTTCACTTCAAGTCGACAGCGCCCGGAAAGACGATCCCCGCCGCCGTCCCATTTCGCCACACAAGCTCGGCGCGCCGGCTTTCCAAGTGCCTCGGGATCACGAAGTCGAAGTCGCCTGGCATCGCGATTGCGTCGGTGAATTCGATCCTTGCGCCGCGGTCGGAAAGATTGCGCACGAGGCAATCAATCGCCGATGTCCGACGGTTGAAGACGATCTGCCCGCCCAGATAGGTCCGGCCTCTCCGGCTATTGCGACGCTCTTGCAAGGAGTCCCCCTTTGACACAGGGCCACGACCTTTGCGGACAAAGAGGCAATTTTTCTGCCGATGAATTTATCGGGCGGTCCAGGCGTTAAAGGGCGCGGGCCTGCTGAGCGCGTTCTGTCGCTCGAACGGGTTAACGCGCGCGTCGCGCATCAAGCAGGCGTAGGACCAGCCACACCGGCAACACCACCAGCGCGCCGGTCGCCAGCACGCGGCCGATCTGGCGAATGTCGGTCAGGCCATAGTCGATCAGGTGGCGAATGACGCTGACGAAACTGTCGATGATGTCGCCCGGATCGAAGCCGAAGGTCACCAGCACGAGGCCGACGATGAAGGAGACGACAAAAAGCCGCAGGGCGACGCCTGCCGGCGAACCGCCGAGAAGGGCTGTTAGAGAGTTCATGACGGACGTTCCTGAGCGAGCGCGTCGCGCCCCGGCGTCTTAACCGCAGGGGCCCGAAAAAACCAGCGGCTCAGACCCCCTTGGGGAAATTGACCACCGTCGCCGGCGGCGGCGGTTCGGCGTCTTGCTCCAGGCCCCCCGCCGCAGGCTTGCCGTTGAAGGTCAATGCGCCATGCGAGACGCCGATCTTGACCGTCTCGCCGTCACGCACTTCGCCCGCGAGCAGCATCTGCGCCAGCGGATCCTGAACCCATTTCTGGATTGTGCGCTTGAGCGGCCGCGCGCCATAGGTCGGGTCATAGCCCTTCTCGGCGAGCCAATGGCGCGCCTTGGGATCGAGCGCCAGCACGATCTTGCGCTCTTCCAGCAGTTTGGCGAGCCGCGCGAACTGGATGTCGACGATCGCGCCCATGTCCTCGCGCCGCAGCCGATGAAACAGGATGATCTCGTCGACGCGGTTGAGGAATTCGGGACGGAAATGCCCGCGCACCACCGCCATCACGTCCTTCTCGACCGCCTTGACGTCCTCGCCCTCCGTCTGTGCGACGAGGAATTCAGAGCCGAGGTTCGACGTCATCACGATCAGCACATTGCGGAAATCGACGGTGCGGCCCTGACCGTCGGTCAGCCGACCGTCGTCCAACATCTGAAGCAGAACGTTGAAGACGTCGGGATGAGCCTTCTCGATCTCGTCGAACAGCACCACCTGATAGGGGCGCCGGCGCACCGCTTCAGTCAGCGCGCCGCCTTCCTCATAGCCGACATAGCCAGGCGGCGCGCCGATCAACCGCGCGACCGAGTGCTTCTCCATATATTCGGACATGTCGATGCGAAGCAGCGCGCTCTCGTCGTCGAACAGGAAGCCGGCGAGCGCCTTGGTGAGCTCGGTCTTGCCGACGCCGGTGGGCCCAAGGAACATGAATGAGCCAATCGGTCGATTGGCGTCCTGCAGGCCGGCGCGCGCCCGGCGCACCGCCGTCGAAACTGCCGCAACGGCTTCGCGCTGGCCGACGACGCGCCTTGCGAGCTCGTCCTCCATCTTCAGGAGTTTGTCGCGCTCGCCCTCGAGCATCTTGTCAACCGGCACGCCGGTCCAGCGCGACACCACTTGCGCAACATGGTCCGCCGTCACCGCCTCTTCGACGAGAGCCGCGACGTCTTGGCCTTCGGTGGCGGCGAGTTTCTTTTCGAGTTCGGGGATGACGCCATAGGAGAGGCGCCCCGCTTCCGCGTAGTCGCCTTTGCGCTTGGCTTCGGCCAGCGCGTTGCGCGCCGTCTCGAGCTCTTCCTTGAGCTTTTGCGCCGCGCCGAGCTTGTCCTTCTCCGCCCGCCAGCGTGCGGTCAGCGCGTCGGAGCGCTCCTGTAATTCGTCGAGTTCGGCGACGAGCTTGGTCAGCCGATCCCTTGAGGCGGGGTCGGATTCCTTCTTCAGCGCCTCCTGCTCGATCTTGAGCTGGATGATGCGCCGGTCGAGTTCGTCGAGCTCCTCGGGTTTGGAGTCGACCTGCATGCGCTGGCGCGAGGCCGCCTCGTCGATCAGATCGATCGCCTTGTCGGGCAGAAAGCGGTCGGCGATGTAGCGGTTCGACAGCGTCGCGGCGGCGACGATCGCGGCGTCGGTGATGTGGACCCCGTGGTGGACCTCGTATTTTTCCTTCAGGCCGCGCAGAATCGAAATCGTGTCCTCGACGCTCGGCGGCGCGACGAAGATCGGCTGGAAGCGACGCGCCAGAGCGGCGTCCTTTTCGACATGCCTGCGATACTCGTCGAGCGTGGTGGCGCCTATGCAATGCAATTCGCCCCGCGCAAGCGCCGGTTTGAGCAGATTGGAGGCGTCCATTGCGCCGTCGGCCTTGCCCGCGCCAATCAGCGTGTGCATTTCGTCGATGAACAGAATGACGCCGCCTTCGGCCGCGGTCACTTCGCTGAGCACGCCTTTCAGTCGCTCCTCGAACTCGCCGCGGAATTTCGCGCCGGCGATCAAGGCGCCGAGATCGAGCGACAGCAGCTTCTTGTCTTTAAGCGATTCCGGCACGTCGCCATTGACGATGCGCAGCGCCAGGCCCTCGACGATCGCCGTCTTGCCGACGCCGGGCTCGCCGATCAGCACCGGATTGTTCTTGGTCCGGCGCGACAGCACCTGCATGGTGCGGCGGATTTCCTCGTCGCGGCCGATGACTGGATCGAGCTTGCCGGCATGCGCAGCCTCGGTCAGATCGCGCGTATATTTCTTCAACGCGTCATAGGCGTTTTCCGCGCTCGCCGAATCGGCGGTGCGCCCCTTGCGCAAATCTTCGATCGCCGCGTTGAGCGTCTGCGGCGTTACCCCGACATTGGCGAGGATGCGTCCGGCTTCGCTGCTCTTCTCCATCGCGACGGCGAGCAACAGTCGCTCGACGGTGACGAAGGAATCGCCCGCCTTTTCGGCGATCTGTTCGGCGCTGTTGAACAGACGCGCGGTCGCCGGCGTGACGTAGAGCTGACCCGCGCCCGAGCCTTCGACCTTCGGCAGCTTGGCGAGCGCCCGTTCGACCTGGGCGAGCGCCTCGCGCGATCGGCCCCCGGCGCGGTCGAT
Source organism: Bradyrhizobium sp. (assembly GCA_004799435.1). GTDB lineage: Bacteria > Pseudomonadota > Alphaproteobacteria > Rhizobiales > Beijerinckiaceae > Roseiarcus. Next base: position 202 of record SSMV01000049.1, on the reverse strand, counting down.
CAGACCGGCCGCCAGACCCTCTTCGTCATCCAGCAGGATTTTCAGCACATGCTCGGGGGTGAACTGCTGGTGGTTCTCCCTTAGCGCCAGCGCCTGCGCGCTCTGGACGAAGCCGCGCGCCCGCTCCGTGTATTTCTCCAGATTCATCGTCGTCTCCCTTCGGCCCCGCCGGCGCCCCGTAGCGACGCTTGACGGTCCAGAA
>SSMV01000048.1 GCA_004799435.1 Bradyrhizobium sp. | reverse complement strand
AAGCGAATGTTCACCGGCGGCTTCGCGGTTCTGCGCGGGATGTGACGGCCTGGCTCGGCCGCGTCGGCTGCCCTAGCGCCATGCCCTATGAGAGCGGATTGACGATCTGGGTCTTGCGCGAACCCAGCGCGTCGCTCACCGACATGTGGGACAGGCTCAAACATTATGATTGAGCTCGCGGGGGATCGCTCTCCTCTCCCCGCTTGCGGGGAGAGGCAGGGTGAGGGGCCGGGCGGCGAGCAGCAAGGGTAGTGGCTGATCTCCTCGCCCCTCATCCTGACCTTCTCCCCGCAAGCGGGGAGAAGGGACGCAGGACCGGCGCCGGCCCCGCCACCGCCGTCGTCCTGAGGAGCCCGTGAAGCGGGCGTCTCGAAGGACGCTTAAGAGGGTGGATCAACGCGATCTTCGCCGATCCTTCGCCGCCCCCGCTCGCGCGAGGGCAGCTCAGGATGAGGGCGTCACAGCACGAAACTCCTCGCCGGCGGCAATATCGCATGCGTCGCTCCGGGCGCGATCTCAGACACGTCGCCTGGCCAATGATGAAGCGAAAACTCTTCGCAGGCGCCGTGAAGAAACGCGGTGACGGCGACGACACGGCTCAAGGGGTCGCCGATCGGCGGCGCGCCAACCGGCGCGATCAACTCAAACTCGTCGGGCGCATCAGGCAGGCGAGCGGCGGAGGGTTCATCCGTCGTTACGGAATCGCGCGTCAATTGGCGCTTGGCCGCCGCCGCGAGCGCGTCGCCGTCGAGCAGGCCATCATCCGAGGCGAGCGAATAAACGACCTCGGCCACCTGCCGCCGCGCCGCTTCGCTGACGAAAATCTCAATTGCGACCGCGTCGATCGCCGCATGCATCGCGTCAATCTGGGGTTGATCGAACACATTGAGCGCCATGACATCGCTCCCCTGCTTTACAACACGGCGGGACTACTGAGCGTCTCTTAAGCGCCGAACGCCTCGGGGAGTTCCATCGGCGACGCGAGGGAACGTCGGCGGCCCGATGACGTTAGCGTGGTAGAGAATTGCCGCGATAGGAGACCGCCATGAGCGAGAAATACGTCGACAGCTTCGTAATGCCGGTGTCGAAGTCCAAACTCGAGGATTACAAGAAATTCGCCGAGAAAATGGCCATGCTGGCGCGCAAGCATGGCGCTCTGGAATACGTCAATTGCATCGCCGACGACGTAAAACCGGGAAGCGAGACTTCCTTCCCGCAGTCGGTCAAGCTCGGCGAGGATGAGGTCGTGGTCATGTCCTGGGCCGTCTATAAATCGCGCGAAGACCGCGATCGCGCCAACAAGGCCATCATGGCGGACGACGGGTTCAAGGAACTCAGCCAAAACCTTCCCGTCGATGGAAAGCGAATGTTCACCGGCGGCTTCGCGGTTCTGCGCGGGATGTGACGGCCTGGCTCGGCCGCGTCGGTTGCGTTTGAGGTGCCCCGCCACGCCGATCGGCGGCGCCCTTTGCCGCCATGACCGGGCTTGTCCCGGTCATCCACGAAGGCCGCTGCTGAAGCTCTGAAGGATTGCGAGCCTCCCCACGGCGTGGATGCCCGGCTCAAGGCCGGGCATGACGGGGGAGTGCGCGGCGGTCCCTCGCGGCGGCGTGGAGGCCCGCGCCGACAACCCGCTCCCTACGGCTGCTTCACATCGTCACTGCCAAAGTCCGCCGGATAGAAGCGCACCGTTTTTGCTCGCCACTGCTCCCAATATGCGGAAAATTTCTCCGGAATTTTGAGCGGATTGCACTTGAGGGCGGCGCGTATTGCGTTGTCCGCAATTGGTTTTGACGCTTCATCGATCGGTGGGTTCACCAACACCGGCGGTTCGCTTAATGACCCGTCTCTGTTGAGAGCGATGCGCACTCGCGCGACATAGGACGATCCCGTCTTCGGCGGAAATTCTAAACAATTGAAATATTGATCGATGAGAAGCCTATCAAGTTCTTGAGCCAAATCCGCCGTCATCCGTGGCTGCGAGGCGTCCTGAGCCTGAGCTTCTTGCTCCCAAGCTGAGGCAATCGACGCCAACGCACATGCAATTCCGAATGCAATTGCTCGCATGGTTGCTCCGGGATGACATCGCAGCCGCTTCTAGATGTCTTCCCGAATCAGAGGCCAGACACGGGGAGCAGCGCAGGATCGCCTTCTGCTAAAACGGGATGTCGTCGTCGAGATCGCCCGTTGATGGGTTGCCAGCCTTTTTTGGCCGGCTAAAATTTGGAGGGCGAGGCGCCAATAGGGCCTGAGGCGGCTGGAACGGCGGCAGCTCGCGCTTCGCTTCGTCCACGGCTTTTGCTTCACCGATCGTCGTCATGATGGTTACGACCAGTTTCTGAAGTACCGGGCTATCAAGCAGTGTCGCAACATTGGCGGCCCCGGCCAAAATCATGACCATCGTTCCGGCGAGGGCCACCAGATTCACTCGCGGCTTATCCAGTGCCGCTTCGAATTCGGCAATCCGCTTGTGCAGTACGGCACGGAGAGGCTCCGGCATGTCAGCCTGATCAATCAGGGTCTTGATTCCGTGAACATGTTGACGCAGGCGGTCCTTGACCTTCGGTTCGATCGCGACAGCGTCACGCTTGCTTCGGATGCTATTGTCGAGCGCCAATTGCGCCGCATAGTGATCGAGATCGACCTTGAACTCGATGAATTTTTCGAAGTCGAAGCCTTTCCGCGGCGGCAAGGTCATGCTTGCAAACGGCTCGATCTCGTAGCGTTTCGCCGAGGCAATGATCGTGTTCACGGCGGTATGCCGCGCCGTGTCACACGCGTATGCACCAGCATAGTCGTCACTGCTGCCACGAACGACTTCGTCGACGTAGGTATCCGCGCGGCGAAGCACCATCCCGAATGCCGCCCGCGAATCATCGGGCAGCTCGGCCAAAAACTCCTCAGTCAGAATCTCCATCGCGCCCATATGCGCAGGATAGCGGGCTCGCTCGATTCTAACTAGGCGTCGTCAGAATTGGTGAGATCACCCAGATACTTTTGGGCCGCCTCTGAGCGCGAAAACCTCCTCTCTATGGACTGAGTCATATCATTGTCTTTCTGAAAATCAGTATTTATGTTATGATTCTTTTCTCCTTTTCCGCTGCCCGGTCGCCATGCCCGCCCCCTCCCATCATCCCGCCCGCGACCGCGATCTGCGTCGCCTGCGCATTCTCGCCCAGGTTCAGGCGGGCGAGTCCTATGCCTCGATCGGCCGCGCCGAAGGCCTATCGCGCGAGCGGGTGCGCCAGATTGTCGCGCAGGCGCTGAGCGCGGGCGAGAGCGAGACGAGGATCGATCACGCGCGGCTGCAGATCGCCCGGCTCGAGCCGGCGCTGCGTCTTGCGGCGGGCGCCGTCGCTGAGGGCGATCTCGCGGCAATCGACCGATTGCTGCGCGTGCTCGACCGGCTCGACAAATATAGCGCCGTCGAGGGCGCCGAGGCGAAGCCGAACGAAGGCGGCCGGACGCGACTGCTGGCCAAGCTCGACGCCATGGCGCAGCGGATGATCCGCGCGCGCGAAAGAGAGCAAGCGGCGACCACGGACGAGGCGCCGCAAACCGTCGAGGCCGATGACGGCCTTGACGCATCGGAAGACATTGATGGCGCTGAAAACCCCTCGCCGGCGTCAAGCGCTGCGCTTGACGAGGTTTGACAAGACTTGACGACAGGCCTTGACGAGACTCGACGCGGCAAGCGGCGGCGGTTCCTTCTCCTCTCCCCGCTTGCGGGGAGAGGCAGGGAGAGGGGCTTGGCGTTGATCGATCATCACAGCCAATCTCCCGGCCCCTCATCCTAACCTTCTCCCCGCTTGCGGGGAGAAGGGACGCAGGGCAGTCGCATCCGCCTAAACTTCACCCGCGCTAAAGCGGCGGCGGGTCGGGCAGTTCCAGCGGCTGCAGCATGATGATGTCGAGCGCGGCGACGAAGCCGTAGATCACCGTGAAGAAATCGACCGTCAGTGCACTGATGTAAGCGGCGGCGCGATATTCGAAGCCGGCGACAATGTAAGCGAGCATCGCGAGCGTCGCCGCCGAGCCCAGCACGACGAAGATCGCATAGACCGCGAAGGGCGGCGCAGAGCCAACCGCCATGCGGCGACGAACCGGATAGCTCACCTGAAGCGCCGCCATCGGCACGGCGAAACCGACGCCCGCGACGCGCCAGATCAAGTCTTCCGGCATGTCGTAGAGCGCCAGCAGCGGCGGCAGCAAGGCGCCGGCGGTCAGCGAGAACATATAGGTCATCACCGTCTTGGCGATGTAGCGGTCGAGCCGCGACACGCGCGCTCCGGCCGACTGTCGTAGCACCAGCAGCAGCGCCGACAGACCGGCGAAGGTGATCATCAACCCGGCCAGCGTGAAGAGAAACGCAGCGCCTTTGATGTCCATCTTCGCTCCGCCTGAAAGCCGCGCGCGAGGCGCTCAGCTTGCCTCGAGGAAACGCTCGGCTTCGGCGAGATCGACCGAGACGATCTGACTGACGCCGCGTTCGGCCATGGTGACGCCGAACAGCCGGTCCATCCGCGCCATGGTGATCGGATTATGCGTGATCGTAACGAAACGCGTGTCGGCGCGTTTGCGCATCTCGTCGAGCAGATCGCAGAAACGTTCGACATTGTAATCGTCGAGCGGCGCGTCCACTTCGTCGAGCACGCAGATCGGCGACGGGTTGGTGAGGAAGACGGCGAAGATCAGCGCCATCGCGGTCAGCGCCTGCTCGCCGCCCGACAGCAGCGTCAGCGTCTGCGGCTTTTTGCCTGGCGGCCGTGCGACGAGTTCGAGCCCCGCCTCCAGCGGATCTTCGGAGTCGATAAGCTGCAGCTCCGCCGCGCCGCCCTCGAAGAGCGTGGCAAATAATTCGCCGAAATGGCGGTTGACCTCGCCGAAGGCGGCGAGCAGCCGCTCGCGGCTTTCCTGATTGAGACTATGGATCGCCTGACGCAGCCGCTTGATCGCCTCGGTCAGATCGTCGCGCTCGGCGATCAGCCGATCGCGTCCCGCGGTCACTTCGGTCAGTTCGTCCTCGGCGCGCAAATTCACCGCGCCGAGCCGCTCGCGCTCCTGACGCAGATTTTCGAGCTTGCGTTCGACCTGCGCCGCTTCCGGCGGCGCTTCGTCCACCGCAAGGCCGGCGAGCGCCGACAGCCCGGAGGGCTCGACATCGAGATCGGCGGCGATGGTCTTTAAGAGTTCCTCGCGGGCCGTGCGCGCGCCCTCAAGACGCTCTTCCGAGGCGGCGCGGGATTCGCGAGCTGAGCCCATCGCCTCAAGCGCGGCGCGGGCGGCGCGGTCGGCCTGGGCCAGCGCCGTCTCGGCGGCGGCGCGCGCATCGGCGGCGTGTTTGCGCGCCGCTTCCGCCTGATCGAGTTCGGCCTGCAGTTGCCGGCGCTGCTGCAGAAACGCAGCCGGCGCATCGGCGAGCGTCGCGAGTTCGCCCTCGGCCGCCTGCCGGCGTTCGGCGATGTCGGCGATATGGGTTTCGGCCTTGGCGCGCCGCTCGCTCCACGAGCGACGCTCGCCGACAATCGCCTGACGGCGCGCCGCGCGGGCTTCGGCTTCGCGCGCCAGCGACTGCGCCGTCGCTTTCGCTTCGGCGAAATCCGCCCGTTCCTGCGCGGCCACGGCGCGGGCGCGCTCGAGCGCCAAAGCCAGTTCGTCGCTCGGCGCGAGCGCGGCGAGCGCCGCTTCAAGCTCGCGCTGACGCTCGGCCGTCTCGCGCTGAGCGCGTTCGGCGCGGGTCAGCGCTTCACCGAGCGCCGCCAGCCGCGACAGCGTCTCGGCGCGGCGGCGTTCCGCCGCTGCGAGCCGGTCGCGCGCCGCATCCGACGCAGCGCGGGCGGCGCGAGCGCGCTGACGGGCCGCGCCCTCGGCGGCGGCCGCGTCGCGCAGCGCGCTTTGCGCGCGCGTCGCCTCAGTGCGAACAATCTCGGCCGCCTGACGAGCCGCCTCGGCTTCGCGCGAGAGATCGCCGAGCCGGTTTTTTTCGACAAGACGCTGCGCCGCCGGCGTCGGCGCCTCGGCGGTCGAAACGAAACCGTCCCAGCGCCAGAGATCGCCCTCCAGCGAAACGAGCCGCTGGCCGGGCTTGAGTTGGCTCGCAAGCGACGCGCCCTCGCCGCGCGCAACGACGCCGATCTGCGCCAACCGGCGGCGCAAGGCCGGCGGCGCTTCGACGCGGCCCGCCAGCGGCTCGACGCCGGTCGGAAGCTCTGGATCGCCGTCCACTTCCAGTAACGACCAATGCGCCGGCGCGGCGGCATCGATCGAAGCGCGGAGATCGTCGCCGAGCGCCGCGCCAAGCGCCGCCTCATAGCCGCGCGCGACATTCACGGCATCGAACGCCGGCGGGTATTTGCCGCCCGGCGTCGCGCCGATGAGCTTGGTGAGCGTGCGGATTTCGGTGTCGATGCGATGGGCGGCGCGCTCGGCCTCGGCTAGCGGCCCGCGCGAGCGCGCTTCGCTCTCGCGCGCTTCCGCATGCGCCGTCTCGGCGGCGAGCGCCTCGGTCTCCGCCGCGGCGAGCGCGTCAGCCAGCGCGCCGACGGCCTCGCTCTCGGCGCGCAGCGCCGCCTCGTCGCCGGCGGCTTCCTGCAACTGAGCGCGCTCGCGCGACACGCCGGCGCATTCGCTCTCGATGCGCGCCAGACGCCGACCCTCCTCAGCGAGATTGGCCGCCAGCGCGCCGCGACGCGCATTGAGATCGGCGGATGCGGCCTGCGCTTCCGCAAGCGCCGCTTCGGCGGCGGCGAGACGCTCCTCAAGCCGGGCGCGCCGCTCTTCCGCTTCGTGCTTCGCCTCTTCCGACTTTCCGGCCTGTGCGGCCAGCGTCTCGTCCTCGCTCGTCAGACGCGCGAGCACTTCGGCGGCGTCGGCGACCAGCGCCTCTTCGCGCTGCAGATCCTGAGCCGATTCGGCGACATGGCGTTCGAGCTCGGCGACCCGGTCGCGCGCGCGCTTTTCCTCGCCAGCAAGCGCGTCGCGCGCCAGCACCAGACGATGCAACGCCGCGCCGATGCGCGCCTCTTCGTCGCGCAGCGGCGGCAGATCGGCGGCGGCGATCGCCTGCAGGCGCGCCGCTTCGGCCTGGGCGCGCGTGCGCTCGGTCACTTCGCGCAGATCGGCGTCGAGCCGCTGCCGGGCGTGAAGGAATTGCGCCTCGCGGTCGCGCCAGGCGATCAGCCGCGACAGCGCCTCGCAGCGGCGAATGTCCTGCGCCAGCACACGGTAGCGATTGGACTGGCGCGCCTGCCGCTTGAGGCTGTCGATCTGTGCGTCGATCTGCTTGACGACATCTTCGACCCGCAGAAGATTGTCCTCGGCGCCCTTGAGGCGCAATTCGGCTTCGTGACGGCGGGAGTGCAGGCCGGAAACGCCGGCCGCTTCCTCGAGGATGAGCCGGCGCGCCTGCGGCTTGGCGGCGATCATCTCGCCGATCTGGCCCTGGCGCACCATGGCTGGCGACCGGGCGCCAGTCGAAGCATCGGCGAACAGCAATTGCACGTCGCGCGCGCGCACTTCGCGGCCGTTCACCCGATAGGTCGAGCCGGTCTCGCGCTCGATGCGCCGCGTCACCTCGATCGTCTCGGCATCGTTGAAGGCGGCGGGCGCGCGCCGGTCCGCATTGTCGAGGACGAGGCCGACTTCGGCGATGTTGCGCGAGGGCCGCGTGCCCGCGCCCGAAAAGATCACGTCGTCCATGCCCGAGGCGCGCATGCTTTTGTATGAGCTTTCGCCCATCACCCAGCGCAGCGCTTCGACGAGATTGGATTTGCCGCAGCCGTTGGGGCCGACGAGCCCGGTCAGGCCCGGCTCGATCTTGAAATCGGTCGGATCGCAAAAACTCTTGAAGCCGGCCAGGCGCAGCCGATCGAATTTCATGGGCCTCGCCCTTTGATCCTTTAGTGCCGCCGCGCCGGTGAATCTCTAAGTCGTGCGGAGTCTCGCGGCAAGCCGCCACAAAGCGCCGCGCCGATCAAGCCCCAGGCCACAAGAACCTGTGCGAAACCGGCTTATTTCCCAAGCGAGGCAAGCGCTTGGTCGAATTGTTCAAGCTGCGGCTCGCCGTCCATCCGGCGGCCGTTGATGAAGAAGGTCGGGGTCGAATCGACGCCGAATCGCGCGGCGGCGGAATCATGGATCGCGCTGACCCCGTCGAACAGGGTTTTGTCCTTCACGCAGGCGAGGAAATCTTCGGGCGACAGACCGGTTTCGCGCCGCAGCCTTTCGATCGGCTCATCGCGAAAGGCCCAGTCGTTCTGATCGGCGAAGAGCTTGTCGATCATCGCGTCGCGCTTGTCGGGCCCCAGACAGCGCGCCGTCATGAAAGCGATGATGGCGAGCGGATCGATTGGAAATTCGCGCAGGATGAACTTCGCCTTGCCCGTGTCGATATATTTCACCTTCAGCGCAGGCCAGACGTGAACCGCGAAATCGGCGCAGTGGCTGCAGGTCATCGAGGCGTATTCGACAATCGTCGCCGGCGCATCAGGGGCGCCTTCGACAATGTCGGGCAGCGGCCCCGGTTGCATCAGCGCCGCAGCGAACTCGTCGTCGGAGGCCGCCGGCGCCGGCAGGCCCATTGCGACCAAAGCGAGCGCGCAGGCCGGCGCGAGGCGCGCCGCGACCTGACGGAGAGGCGGCATGGTCTGACCTTCAAAATCGCGGCGTTGGGCCGGTGGGAGGCAAGCCCGGCGAAAGCGGGCGGAAAATAGCCGCCGACCCGCCACCCGGCAACCCGCCTCGACAGGGGCCCGCCTTTGCTGTATGAGCCGCGCCTCAAATGAAAACAGCGCGCCGAAGCGCTCGCCAAACCGCTCTTGGGCGGCCAGGCGTCACGGCATGGAGACGACAATGAATATCATCCAGACGCTCGAGGCCGAGCAGGCCGCCAAACTGGCCGCCGCCCGCCCCATCCCGGAATTCGCCCCCGGCGACACGGTCATCGTCAACGTCAAGGTCACCGAAGGCGAGCGCAGCCGCGTTCAGGCCTATGAAGGCGTCTGCATCGCCCGCAGCGGCGGCGGCCTTCAGGAGAGCTTCACCGTCCGCAAAATCTCCTATGGCGAGGGCGTCGAGCGCGTGTTTCCGATCCATTCGCCGGTCATCGACTCGATCAAGGTCGTGCGCCGCGGCAAGGTTCGTCGCGCCAAGCTCTATTATCTGCGCGACCGTCGCGGCAAATCCGCCCGCATCGCTGAGCGCACCGACGTCCCCAAGGGCGGCGACGCGGAAAAGTAAGCCGGCTGACGGCTTTCCGATTTTGGCGGCCGGGTTCGCTAAAGCGCGTGCAGCGCTTTGGCGCCTGGTTGTGCTAAACGGCGGCGATGCCGCCCCGCCAGGACGCCGGATCCCCAGAAGAGCGAGTCGTCGACGCGCTGTTTCCGGTCGCCATCGACACGCTCTATTCCTATCGCGTCCCCGCCGATCTGAAACTGGCGCCGGGCGATTTTATCGCCGCGCCGCTGGGGACGCGTAGCGCGACCGGGGTCGTCTGGGCGCTGCGCCAAGGCGCCGCCGGCAATCTCAAATCGGTCGCCGCTAGGCGCGACTGGCCGCCGCTCAGCCAATCGATGCGCGACTTTATCGACTGGGTCGCCAAATGGACGCTGGCCCCGCGCGGCATGGTGCTGCGCATGGCGACGCGCGGCCCCGAGGGGCTGGCTGCGCCGGCCGCCAGGCTCGGCGTCAGGCCGACCGGCAAGCCGCCGGCGCGAATGACTCCGGCGCGCCAACGCACGCTGGCGGCGCTCGCCGCGGATGCGCCATTGGCGAAGACCGCGCTCGCCGCGCTCGCGCGTTGCAGCGTTGGCGTCATCGACGGGCTGCTCATCGACGGCGCGCTGGAATTCGTCGCGCTCGACCCCGAGCCGGCGACCCCACAGCTCAATGCCGATTTTTGCGCGCGCCAGCTCGAACCCGACCAGCGCGTCGCTGCCGATGCGCTCGCCGCCGCGGTTGCGGCGCAAGCGACGCGCGCGATCCTGCTCGAAGGCGTCACTGGCTCAGGGAAAACCGAGGTCTATTTCGAAGCGATCGCGGCGGCCTTACGCGCCGGGCGTCAGGCGCTGGTGCTGCTGCCGGAAATTGCGCTCACCGCGCAATTCCTCGATCGCTTCGCGGCGCGCTTTGGCGCGCGACCCGCCGAATGGCATTCCGGCGTCAGCCCACGTCAGCGCGAGCGGCTATGGAGCGCGGTCGCCGAAGGCGGCGCGCAGGTCGTCGTCGGCGCGCGCTCGGCGCTGTTTCTGCCCTTCGCCGATCTTGGCCTGATCGTCGTCGACGAAGAACATGAGGGCGCCTACAAGCAGGAGGACGGCGTCGTCTATCACGCGCGCGACATGGCGGTGGTGCGCGGCAAGCTGGAGAGCGCGCCGGTCGTGCTGGCCTCAGCGACGCCGTCGATCGAGACACGGGTCAACGCCGAGCGCGGCCGCTACGATTGGCTGCGGCTGACCGCGCGTTTCGGCGAGCGCGCCCTGCCCGAACTTGCGGCGATCGATCTCAGGATCGAGGGACCGCCGCGCGGCCGCTGGCTGGCGCCGCGTCTCGTCGCGGCGATCGAGGCGGGCCTGAAGACCGGCGATCAGGCGCTATTGTTCCTCAATCGTCGCGGCTATGCGCCCCTCACCCTGTGCCGCGCCTGCGGCCATCGCTTCCAATGTCCGAATTGTTCAGCCTGGCTGGTCGAGCATCGTTTTCGCAAGTCGCTCATCTGCCATCACTGCGGCCATGCCGAGCCGCGTCCCGACATCTGTCCGCAATGTCAGGAAGCCGACACACTCGCCGCCTGCGGGCCGGGCGTCGAACGCCTCGCCGAGGAAGCGGCGGCGCTGTTTCCCGAAGCGCGTATGCTGGTGTTGTCGTCCGATTTTCCCGGCGGCATCGAGAAGCTGCGCGCCCAGCTCGACGCCGCGGCGCGTGGCGATTACGACATCATCATCGGCACGCAGCTCGTCGCCAAAGGTCATAATTTTCCACGTCTGACGCTGGTCGGCATCGTCGACGCCGACGTTGGCCTGTCGAACGGCGATCCGCGCGCCGCCGAGCGCACATTCCAATTGCTGCGCCAGGCGACGGGGCGCGCCGGGCGCGGCGACAAGCCGGGCCGCGCCATGCTGCAGACCTGGCAACCCGAACATCCGGTGATCGCCGCGCTGCTGTCGGGCGATGTCGAGCGCTTCTACGCCGAGGAGACCGAGCAGCGCCGGCGCGGCGGACTGCCGCCCTTTGGTCGGCTGGCGGCGATCGTTGTCTCGGGCGAAGACCGTGGCGGCGCGGAAGCCCATGCGCGCGCGCTGGCCCGCGCCGGGCACATGCTGACCGGCGGCGACGGCTGGCGCGTAGCGCCGCTTGGCGGCGCGCCTGAGGGCAATGAGATCGTCCTGCTGGGGCCGGCGGAAGCGCCGATCGGCGTGTTGCGCGGGCGTCATCGCTTTCGCCTGGCGCTGAAAGCGCCGCGCGGCGCCGATCTCCAGGCCTATCTACGCGCCCTGATCGCCGCGGCGCCGCCGGCGCGCGGCGGGGTCAGGGTGGCGATCGACGTCGATCCCCAGAGCTTCATGTAAGTCTCGCCTCGTCTGGACAAGCGGCCCGCGATTACACGACACTCGTCGCCGCGGCTGAGAACTGGACTGCGGCGATATGGCGATTGCGGGCATCGATCTCGGGACAACGAATTCACTGATCGCCCTGTGGACCGAGGACGGGCCGCAGCTTGTCGAAAACGCGCTTGGCGACACGCTCACCCCGTCGGCGATCAGCATCGCCGAGGACGGCGCCGCGCTGGTCGGCCGTCCGGCCGCCGATCGGCTCATCACCCATCCCGACCGCTCGGTCGCCTCATTCAAACGCTGGATGGGCTCCTCAGCCGGCGCGCGGCTCGCCGGCCGCTTCTATCGTGCCGAGGAACTCTCGGCTTTGGTGCTGCGCGCGCTGAAGGAGGACGCCGAAGCCAAGACCGGCGGCCCGATCGGCGAAGCGGTGATTTCCGTGCCCGCCTATTTCAGCGATCCGCAGCGCAAGGCGACGCTCGACGCGGCGCGGCTCGCCGGACTCACAGTCGAGCGGCTGGTCAACGAGCCGACCGCCGCCGCGCTCGCCCATGGTCTCGACACCCAGGAGGAAGGGCGATTTCTCATCCTCGATCTCGGCGGCGGCACATTCGACGTGTCGCTGCTGCACAAGTTTGAGGGCGTGATGGAAGTGCGCGCCTCGGCGGGCGATTCCCATCTAGGCGGCGACGACTTTCGCGATGCGCTGACCGCGGTGATCGCAAGGCGACATGCGATCAATCCCGACGATCTGCCGCGCCCCGACCTCGCGCGTCTGATGCGCGAAGCCGAGCGGATCAAACATGCGCTGAGCGCGCAGGAGAATGCGCCCTATGAGGTCGCGCTACTCGACGAGACGCGGCGCGGCGAGATCACCCGCCTCGAATTCGAGGAGGCCGCTCAGCCGCTGCTGCGCCGCCTTCGCGCGCCGATCGAACGCGCCGTCGCCGATGCGCGGGTCGATCCGCAGACGATCGACCAGATTGTGCTGGTCGGTGGCGCGACCCGAATGCCGATGACGCGCGCGCTGGTCACGCGACTGTTTGGCCGCTTTCCGCTCGCCCATCCGCGCCCCGATCAGGTCATCGCGCTCGGGGCCGCAGTTCAGGCGGGTCTGAAGGCGCGCCACGCCGCGCTGGCCGATCTGGTGATGACCGATGTCTGTCCCTTTACGCTCGGCATTTCGGTACGCGATCCGACCGCGCCCGACCAGCGTTCGATGTCGCCTCTCATTGAGCGCAACGCGGTGGTGCCGATCAGCCGTTCCGGCCGCTATTTCACGGTCGACGACAATCAGGCGGCGATCGTGGTCGAAGTCTATCAGGGCGAGAACCTGCGCCCCTCGCAGAACATCAAGATCGGCGATCTCAGAATGCCGGTGCCGATGGCGCCGGCGGGGCGCGAAGGCGTCGAGGTGCGCTTCACTTACGACGTCAATGGCGCGCTGGAGGTCGAGGTCGCCGCGCAAACCACCGGCCAGCGCGAGCGTCGCGTGTTTCGCAACGAAGCCAATCTTAGCACCGAAGATGTCGACGCGCGCTTTCGCGCGCTCGCCGAAATCAAGACGCCGCCGCGCGACCAGGCGGAGAACCGCGCCCTGATCGCCCGCGCGGAACGGCTCTATGCCGAAAGCCTCGGCGCACAGCGCGAGCATATCAAACGGATGCTCGGCGATTTCGAGACCGCGCTGGCCGATCAGCAATTGCGTGACGCCAGTGGTTTGCGCCGCCGCTTCTCCGAGGCGCTCGACGGGTTCGAACGCACATGGCCTACGGCGTGAGCGAGGAAACGCGAACGGGCGCGCGACAATGAGCTTCTGGACCGTGCTCGGCATCGCGCCGACCACGGACGCCAAAGCGATCATGCGCGCCTATGCCGAGAAGCTGCGCGTGACGCGGCCCGAGGACGATCCCGAAGGATTTCAGCGATTGATGGAAGCGCGCGAGCGGGCGCTCGCCTGGCGCCCGGCGCCGTCGAACGATGACGTAAAGCCGGAGTCGGACGCGACGCCTGACGAAGCCAAAAAGCCGGTCGAACCGCCGGCGGCGATCGTAACGATTGAGACCCCGCCCGATGCCGCGACAGCCGCCGATCCGCCGCCGCGCTGGCGGGCGCCGACCTCGCGCTTCGATGCGCCCGACCCGACAAGCGGGCCGTCGTCGCGTTGGCGCGCGCCGCTGCCGCCCGCGCAGGCCGACACGGGAAGCGCGCCGCCGCCCATTCCGCCGTCCGACGGCGACGAGCACGATGGCGCGCTCAAGGCGTTTCGCCTGCGCCTCGGCATTTTGACCCATCTGCCCGAGCTGGACTTTCGCGATCTCGACCGCTGGCGGCCTATCCTCGACCTCGCCGACCGGATGTCGCTCGCCGAGCGCGAAAGCGCGCGTTCCGAACTGGCGCGCGCGCTCGCCGAACGCCTGCCCGACGTGCCCCTCGGCGCGCCGCGTTTCGACGCCAGTCTCATCGCCGTGGTCAGTCGCCTCGACCAGAATTTCGATCTCATGCGCGTCGCCAATGACGTGAAGCGGATCGGCGACGGGCCGCAGCGCGCGCGGCTCGCCGACTGGCTCAATGGCTGCGCCATGGAGCAGGCGCTGGCGCGTCGTCGCGACGGCGGGCCGGCCGCTTACCGGCTGCCGTCCGGCGCGCGCCTGATCCCGCCGGAGGATCGGCGCGCCGCGCTGGGGCGAAACGAGCTCATCGCGATCTATGAAAGCTGGACGCGCGGCGACCGCGCCGATTGGCGCGAGATCTGGCGCGGCAGCGTCGCGGCGCTCCTGCTGCCGAGCGCTTTCGCCCTGGCGCGCGACGCGGCGCGGCTCGCCCTGCTGATCCTGGCGGTTGAAATTGGCGCTTTCGCTCTGGCGCTGGCCTCCTCGCCGCATATCGATAATGACGGCGCCGATCTCGTCGGCCAGATGGAGGCGACGATCGCTGCGGCCATGCTCATTGGCCTGCGCGTCGCGGCGATGGGCCTGTGGCCGCATTTCGCCATCGCCCGCGCCGCGGCGCGGGTGCGCCGCGCCGATCTGGCTGGCCTTTCGACGCCGGCGGGCCGCAGCCATCCTTTGTCGCGCCGTTTCTCGAGCCGCGCTTTTTACGCGCTGGCGACGCTGCTCGCCGGCGCAGTCGATCTCATTGTCGGCGTGACGAGTGCGGCAAGTTTTCTCGCCGCCTTCGGCCTGGCGAAATAGGCTCTTGAAAAGCCATGATCGCCTATTAACATAACAGTAAAGCGTGAAAGCAAATCGCCTAGCAATTTTGCGTGAAATATGCTATCGCCTTCAAATTGCAGACTGCTTTAACGCCGGCGCGCCGTGGAACACGACGCGCCGTTTGTCGCGTTGGGGCTCCGAAGGACTGGAACGAGGCCTTGAGTCAGATCGTCACCGCCAATCGCCTCGCCGATGGCGTCGTCCTGTTCATGGACGAGGCCGGCGGCTGGAGCGAGGACTTCGCGAAAGCCGCGATCTATTCCGACGCGCCGGCGATCGCAGCGGCGCTCGCGCGTGGCGCGGAGGCGGTGGCGGCGAGCCTCCTCGTCGACCCTTATGGAATCGAAGTCGAGCTGCGCAATGGGCATTACACGCCCAAGGCGCTGCGCGAAGCGATCCGCGCCTCGGGGCCGACCGTGCGTCGCGATCTCGGCAAGCAGGCGGAGGGCTTGGCCCCGATCCCCGCCCTGCAGGCGCCGACGGAGGCTTCCCATGTATCGCTATGACGAATTCGACGCCGCTTTCGTCTGGGCCCGCGTCGATCAGTTTCGCGAGCAGGTGGGCCGGCGGCTGGCGGGCGAGCTGACCGAGGATCAGTTCCGGCCGCATCGGCTGATGAACGGCCTCTATCTCCAGCTTCACGCCTATATGCTGCGCATCGCCGTGCCTTACGGCACGCTTAATTCGCGCCAGCTGCGCAAGCTCGCCGAGATCGCGCGCAAATATGATCGCGGCTATGGCCATTTCACCACGCGCCAGAACCTGCAGTTCAACTGGCCGGCGCTGAAGGACACGCCCGACATTCTCGCCGAGCTCGCCAGCGTCGAGATGCACGCGATCCAGACCTCGGGCAATTGCATCCGAAACGTCACCGCCGATCATTTCGCCGGCGTCGCCGCCGACGAGCTCGCCGATCCGCGCCCCTATGCCGAGATCCTGCGACAATGGTCGTCGCTGCATCCCGAATTCTCCTTCCTGCCGCGCAAGTTCAAGATCGCCGTCAATGGCGCGCCCAAGGATCGCGCGGTGATTCAGGCGCATGACATCGGGCTGCAGATCGTTCGCAACGAAGCGGGCGAGATCGGCTTCACCGTCTATGTCGGCGGCGGGCTCGGCCGCACGCCACTGATCGGCCATAAGGTGCGCGAGTTCCTGCCGGTCCACGATCTGCTCGCTTACTGCGAGGCCATCCTGCGCGTCTACAATCTGGAAGGCCGCCGCGACAATAAGTTCAAGGCGCGCGTCAAAATCCTGCTGCATGAGCGCGGCACGCCGGCGGTGCGCGAATTGATCGAGGCGGAATTCGCCGCGCGCGGCGACGCCGGTCTCGGCTTGCCCCCCGCCGAGGTCGCCCGCATCCAGGCCTATTTCGCGCCCCCCAAGCTGACTTCGCGACCGGCGGTCAGCGACCGGCTGGAGCGCCGGCGCGGCAAGGACGAGAAATTCTCGCGCTTCCTCGAATCGAATGTCGTCGCCCATAAGGTTCCCGGTTACGCCATCGTCACGATCTCGCTCAAGCCGATCGGCGGCGTTCCCGGCGACGCCAGCGCCGACCAGATGGACGCCGTCGCCGATCTCGCCGAGGATTATTCGCAGGACGAATTGCGCGTTTCGCATGAGCAGAATCTCATCCTGCCCTATGTTGCGCTCGACGAGCTCTCCGCGGTTTACGATCGGCTCGCTTCCGTCGGTCTGGCGACGCCCAACGCCGGTCTGATCAGCGACATCATCGCCTGTCCCGGCCTCGATTATTGCGCGCTGGCGACGGCACGCTCGATCCCGATCGCCCAGCGCCTTTCCGAGCGCTTCGGCGACGGCGCGCGGGCGCGCGCGATCGGGCCGCTGAAGATCAAGATTTCCGGCTGCATCAACGCCTGCGGTCATCATCACGTCGGCCACATCGGCATCCTCGGCCTCGAGCGCAACGGCGAGGAGACCTATCAGATCACGCTCGGCGGCTCGGGCGACGAGACCGCCTCGATCGGCGGCATCATCGGCCCCGGCTTCAGCACCGAAACGGTGGTCGAAGCGGTGGAGACGGTCGTCGCCACCTATATGGCCAGGCGCGACCGGCCTGACGAAACTTTCCTCGACGTCTATCGCCGCCTCGGCCCGGCGCCGTTCAAGGAAGCGCTCTATGAGCGCAACAAGGGGGCCGACATCTGATGAGCGCCCACGACGTCAAGCTCTTTGGCGACCAGATCGCCGCCGCACGGCTCGAAGACCGTTTCGCCAATATGAAGGCGAGTTCGCTGCTGCGGCTCGCCATCGAAGATCTGTTTCCCGGACGCATCGCGCTGGTCTCGAGCTTCGGCGCCGACTCGGCGGTGCTGCTGCATATGGTCTCGCGCATCGATCCCAATACGCCGGTCGTTTTCGTCGACACCGGACAGCATTTCGAGGAGACGTTGGGCTATCGCGATGCGCTCGTCGAGCGTCTCGGCCTGACCAATGTCATCGTCGCCGAGCCCGACGCAAAAACGCTTGAGGCCGAAGACCCCGAGAAGTTTCTCTTCGCCAGCGATCCCGACCGCTGCTGTGAAATCCGCAAGGTGCTCCCGCTTGCCGGCGCGCTTGAAGGCTATGACGCCTGGATCACCGGCCGCAAAGGCTTCCAGAGCGTGACGCGTTCGCGCGTGCCGCTGTTCGAGGCCGAAGGCGAGCGCGTCAAGGTCAATCCGCTGATTGGCTGGAGCGCGAGCGAAATCCTCGACTACATTCGCGCCGCCGACCTGCCGCCCCATCCGCTGGTCGCCAAGGGCTTTCCCTCGATCGGCTGCCTGCCCTGCACCAGTCGCGTCGCGCCGGGCGAGGACATTCGCGCCGGACGCTGGCGCGGCCGCACCAAGAGCGAATGCGGCATCCACACCGAGCCGCTGAGCGCCGGGCAGGATATTTGATGCGCGTCACGATCCTATCTGCGCATGCAACGCGCTGGCGCTTCCTCCCCCTCTCCCCTTGCGGGAGAGGGGCGGGGGTGAGGGGTCGCGCCGCAAGGCGCCGGCGCGCCGACCCCTCATCCGGCGGCCCGCGGTCGCTGCGTTCCCCCACAAGGGGGGAAGGGATGCGCTCCGCCAATCGAAGGAATTTTGCCGATGCCCTTGTGGCGTGACGGCCGGTTCGCCGACGATGTCTGGACGGCGCTCGACGACGCAGCGCCGCTGCCGGAACGGGGCGCGATCGTCGTTCCCCTCGCGCGTTGGGACAAGGAGAAAGCGGCTTTGGAGACGCGCGCCGATCCGGTCGGCGTCGAGATCGCCGCCGGCAAGGACGCGCTCCCCCATCTCGCGGAGGCCGCGCATCGTCCGTTGGTGGCGCTAAGGTTCGACAAATTCGCCGACGGGCGCGCCTTCTCTTACGCCGAGCTGCTGCGCTCGCGTCACGGTTTTAAGGGTGAGTTGCGCGCGACCGGCGAGGTGCTGCTCGATGAAATTCCGCTGATGGCGCGCTGCGGCTTTTCGAGCTTCGCGGTCAGCGACGCCAATACGCTGCGGGCGCTCAAAGAGGGTCGGCTGCCCAGACGCTCGCTCTACTATCAGCCGGCGCTCGGTCCCCATGAAGCGCCGGCAGGCACGCGGCCCTGGCTGAGACGCGCAGCAAGCTGACGCGCGCCATAGCGGCTCAAAGGAAAACCCGATGTCGCCGAGCGCGCGCCTGTCAAAGCCGCGGTTCGGTCGTTACGCGCTCGTTTTCCTCTATGTCGCGACCAGTCTCGTCCTGATCGCCGTCCCGCTGGTTCGCGAGCTCCGCGGGCCGCCGGGGAAATACGACTACCCGCTATGGCGTTGGGCCGGGGGTCAGGTGCTTGCCGGCGGCGATCTCTATCCCGCCGATCCCCACGCGTGGTTCGCCTTTCTCTATCCGCCCTTCGCCGCGGTCTTGCTGGCGCCCCTCTCGCTCTACGGCGTCGCCTTCCTGATGCTCTGCATCGGGCTCGCCTATGCCGCGAGCTTCGGGATTGCGGTCAAGCTTTCCAATCGGCTCGCCGGCGAGAGCGGCGCGAAGCCGCTGTGGATGATGGCGCTGCCCGCGGCGCTGGCGCTGCCGGTGATCTGGGAGAATTTCAACTACGGCCAGCCCAACCTGATGCTGCTCGCCATCATGCTCGCCGGCCTCGCCCTGCTCAGCGCCGGTCGTCAGGTTTCAGCCGGCGCAACGTTCGCCTTCGCAGCGGCGTTGAAGGCCTTCCCGATCGCCGTGCTGCCCTATCTTTTGTGGCGGCGACGCTGGCGCGCTGCGGCCGGCATGGTCATCTTCATCGCAATCTTCCTGCTCGTCGTCCCGGCGCCGTTTCGCGGCTTCGAGCGCAATCTCAACGAAACCAGAACCTGGTTTAACGCCATGGCCCTGTCGGCCAATTCCGACGGCTTCGGGCAGCGGCCCGAACAGAACTGGAGCTGGAAAAACAACTCGTTGGTCGCGGTCACGCATCGCCTGCTGCGGCCCTTGAACGCGGAAGCGCTGGATCCGGCGGCAAAGCCATTCACCGTGAATCTTTTCGATCTGAACTACGAACAGGCGAACCTCGTCCTTCTCGCCATCGCCGGATTGATCGGCCTTGGCTTCGTCGCCGCCATGCCGCCGGAGCGGCGCCGAACGCTCAAATCCGACGCCGCCGAATACGGCGTGTTGATTTCGCTGATGACCATCAGTTCGCCGCTGGCGCGCGACTATTATTTTGTCTGGATGTTGTTTCCCGTCACCGTGCTCACCTACCGCGCCGCGACGGACTCGTCCGTGAAAGCGCGCGCGATCGGCTGGAGCCTGCTGGCGCTCGCCATGGGGCTTTTCGCCCTCCGCGCGCCGCATCCGCCGCCGCACTGGCCGCAGGCCTATGGCAGCGATCTCTGGGCGAGCGCAGTGATCATCGGCGCGCTGGTCTGGCGCATGCACAGAGACGCGAAAGCGGTCGAAACTAGTCTCCTCCCTGCGCCAGCCGCAGATTAGGCGGCGGCGCTTCAACCGCATCCTCGCCGAAGCCCATCGAGTCGATGCGGGCGGCGCGGCGCGTCACCTTCTCCGCCGAGGTCGCGATCATGCCGACGTCCTCTTGGGCCTGACGGAAATGGGTCTCCAGCTTCGTCGTGCGTTCGGCGAGCAGGCGCACGTCATTGAGCAGCCGGCCGACCTCGGCATGGATGGTCTGGGCCTGATCGCGCATGCGGTGATCGCGTAGGATCGCCTGCGTCACCTGGATCGCCATCATCATCAGCGACGGCGAGACGATGACCACTCGGAGGCGATGGGCCTTCTGAATCACGTCGTCGAAATGCTCGACGAGATCGGAATAGATCGACTCGGAGGGGACGAACATCAGCGCGATGTCCTGCGTCTCGCCGGGCAACAGGTAGCGTTCGGCAATGTCTTTCACATGCTTGCCGATATCGGCGCGCACGCGCGCCGTCGCCGCCTTGCGCGCCTCGTCGCCGCGCGCCTCGTTGAACAGCGTGAAACCTTCGAGCGGAAATTTGGCGTCGACCGCCAGCACCCGCGTATCGCCCGGCAGGCGGATGACGCAATCGGGCCGCGCCTTGTTGGAGAGCGTCGCCTGAAACTCATAGGCGCCCGCCGGCAAACCGTCGCTGACGATCGACTCCATTCGCCCCTGACCGAAAGCGCCGCGCGTCTGCTTATTGGCGAGAATGTCTTTGAGCGACACGACCTCCTGCGTCATGCCGACGATGCGCGCCTGGGCGGCGTCGATCACCGCCAGCCGCTCGTTGAGCTTGTTCAGGTTGGCGCCGGTCGTCTGCGCATGCGCCTCCAGACCGACGCCGAGCCGCGCGCCGACATTGTCGAGCCGTTCGGACATGACGCGGGCCAGATCCGCCTGACGCGAGCCGAGCCATTCGCTCATCGAGCCAAGCCGGCCGGCGAGTTCGGCGTTGGACTGGGCGAGCCCGCCAAGCCGCGCCTCGAGTTCGCGCCGCCCCGCCTCCGCCGCCCGCGCGTCGCGCCGCCGCGCCGCATTGGCGCGCCACAGCGCCAGCAGCAGCAGCAACAGGAGCAGCGCAATCGCCCCCAGCGCATGGGCGAATGTCACGGGATAGCCGTAGAAGACGGCGAGAGTCGGGTTCATGAGCGGCAGCTTAGCCGATTCGCTTGAGCAAATCGAACGAAAGAAGAACGGATTTGACCCCGCGCCGAGGCGCCGCTATCTGAGCCCGAAAGAGGCGAGACCGGAACCCGATGGCCCTTCGTCACATTATCACTTTGCCCGACCCCAAGCTGCGCGCCGTCAGCGCGCCGCTCGAGAGGGTCGACGATTCCGTACGGCGGCTGCTCGACGACATGATGGAGACGATGCATGACGCGCCCGGCATCGGACTGGCGGCGATCCAGATCGCCGAACCGGTGCGCCTCGTGGTGATCGATCTCGCCAAGAAGGACGAGCCGGCGCAGCCGTTCTTCTTCGTCAACCCTCAGATCGTCTGGTCGTCGGACGAACGCTCGGTTTACGAGGAAGGCTGTCTGTCGATCCCCGAATATTACGAAGAGGTCGAGCGGCCGGCCTCTGTGCGCGCGCGCTATCTCGATCGCGACGGCAAGCCGCAGGAGCTCCTCGCCGAAGG
>SSMV01000047.1 GCA_004799435.1 Bradyrhizobium sp. | reverse complement strand
TCGTCAACGGGCCGGGCGAGAGCAAACACGCCGATATCGGCATTTCGCTGCCCGGCACCGGCGAGACGCCCGCCGCCCCGGTCTTCATCGACGGGGTCAAGGCCGCAACGCTGCGCGGTCCTGCCATCGCCGCCGAATTCAAAACCATGGTCGAAGCCTATATCGAAAAACGCTTCGCCGCCGCCAAAGTGGCCGTCGAGTAGGGTTCGAAACATTATTGCGATCATGCGACTTGCCCGGGAACAAAAACCGGACGAAAACGTTATTACGCGGATCGGCGCTGCAGGGGACAGATGGACATCCTGGCCGCGGGACTCATTGCCCTGATCGTCTGGGTGGTCTTGCTCGTCGCGCGCGGGCAGTTTTGGCGCATCGAAACACTGTTCGAAGCGCCCCCGCTCCCAGATCGCGAGACCTGGCCGAGCGTCGTCGCAATCGTGCCGGCCCGCAACGAAGCCGAGGCGCTCGCCGAAACGCTGCCCGCGCTGCTGCGCCAAAACTATCCCGGCCAATTTTCGCTGTTGGTGGTCGACGACCAGAGCTCCGATGGGACCGGGGAAGTCGCGCGCGGAATGACCGCCGAAGCTCGCGCCCCATCGGTCGTCAGAGGCGCCTCGCCGCCGCCGGGCTGGACGGGAAAGCTCTGGGCGATGCAACAGGGGCTCGCGCGCGCCGACGATTCCGGGCCGCCGCCCGATTACGTCCTCTTTGTCGACGCCGACATCGTCCTGTCTTCGGACGTCCTGCGGCGGGTCGTCGTGATGGCGGAAGACCGCGGCGCGGTTCTCGTATCCTTGATGGCCAAGCTGCGTTGCAAAAGCGCGGCCGAGCGTTGGCTGACGCCGGCCTTCATCTTTTTCTTTCGCATGCTCTACCCCTTCGCCTGGGTCAACGATGCGCGCCGCCGCATCGCCGCCGCGGCCGGGGGCTGCATGCTGGTGCGTCGGCAGACGCTGCGCGAGGCGGGCGATCTCGCGGCGCTGAAGGGGGCCTTGATCGACGATTGCGCGCTTGCCGCGCTCATGAAGCAGCGTGGACCGATCTGGCTCGGGTTGACCGAGGAAGCGCTGAGCCTCAGGGCCTATTCGCGATTTGGCGAATTCGCCGCCATGGTCATGCGCTCGGCCTTCGCCGAACTCCGCTATTCTGAGTTCCGTCTGGCCTTCGTCATCGTCGCGATGGCGCTTGTCTTTGTTGCGCCGCCGCTGCTTGCTCTTTTTTCCGGAGGCCTGCCCCAGGCCTTCGGCATTGCGAGCTGGGCGATGATGGCGATCGCTTTCGCGCCGATGTTGCGCTTCTATCGCCAGCCGCTCGTCTTCGCTTTGGCGCTGCCCGTGATCGCTTCGA
Organism: Bradyrhizobium sp.; assembly: GCA_004799435.1. Lineage (GTDB taxonomy): Bacteria > Pseudomonadota > Alphaproteobacteria > Rhizobiales > Beijerinckiaceae > Roseiarcus. The sequence continues at coordinate 13,116 of SSMV01000047.1, read as the reverse complement.
CATATGCGCTCTTTACGATCGGTTCGGCCGTCCAATATTGGTCGGGGCGCGGCGGTCAGTGGAAGGGGCGGATTCAAGCGCCAACGCCAAGGGAGCGGCGCGCATGAGCGACATTGCGACGGCGCGATCGGGCAAGACGGCGCGGGACGAGAATTTTCCGGTCGCCTCGTTTCTCATCGACCCCGATCTTCGGCCTGTCATCCACGCCTTCTATCGTTTTGTTCGGGCCGCCGACGATGTCGCCGACAGTCCCGTCCTGACCTCCGAAGAGAAGCTCGCGCGGCTCGACCATCTCGAGGCGGCGCTGCGCGGCCGCGCCCGCGACCCCGACGCCGCGCCGCTGCGTCGCGCCTTCGATTGGGAGGGCCGCTCGCCGCGCCACGCGCTCGATCTTCTTGAGGCCTTCCGCCTCGACGTCGTCAAAAGGCGCTACGCCGACCTGCCCGATCTGATCGATTATTGTCGCCTGTCGGCGATGCCGGTCGGACGGTTCGTCCTCGACGTCCATGGCGAGGCGCGGTCGCTTTGGCCGGCGTCCGACGCGCTTTGCGCCGCGCTGCAGATAATCAATCACCTGCAGGATTGCGGGGAGGATTATCGTAAGCTCGATCGCGTCTACCTGCCGCTGAACATTCTTCGCGCTCATGGCGCGAGCGTCGAGATGCTGTCTCAGGATTGCGCCCGCGACGCGCTGAAAGGCGCAATCGCCGAGATCGCCGACCACGCGGCGGCGCTGGTCGAGCAGGGCGGTCGCCTCATTCCGCAAATCGCCAATGCGCGCCTGGCGGCGGAAATCGCCGCCATTCATGCGCTCGCGCAGCGCCTGGCGGCGCAATTGCGTGTGCGCGATCCGCTGAAAGAGCGGATTCGTCTGAGCAACTCTGAATCGCTTCGCATCGGCGGTTATGCGGCGGCGCGCGCGCTGATGCGCCGGCTTTTGCCCGGCTCCGCATGGTCCTGGCGGAGGGCCTCGTCATGAGCCAAGCCGGCGGCTCCGGACGCAGTTCCTTTTATCTCGCCATGCGCGTTCTGCCGACGAATCAGCGCGACGCGATGTTTTCCATCTATCGCTTCTGTCGCGAAGTCGACGATGTCGCCGACGAGCCGCAATTCGGCGAGCGCCAGCAGCGCCTCGACGCGCTCGACGCCTGGCGGGGCAAGATCGCGGCGATATTCGCCGGCAATCCTTCTTCCGATCTCTCGGAATTGGCGAGCGTCACGCGCCAATTCGCGCTGCGGCGGCAGGATTTCGAAGCGGTGATCGCCGGCGTCCAGATGGACGTCGATGGCGAGATGCTGGCGCCCGACTGGCCCCGTCTCGATCTTTATTGTGATCGCGTCGCCAGCGCGGTCGGCCGCCTGTCGACGCCGATCTTCGGCATGGGCGTCGAAATCGGCGACGCGCTCGCCTTCCATCTCGGTCGTGCGCTGCAACTGACCAATATCCTGCGCGACGTCGACGAAGACGCCGCGATTGGCCGTCTCTATCTTCCACGCGAGGCCCTGGACGCCGCGCGGGTTGCGACAGACGATCCGGCGTCGGCGGTGAAAGATCCGCGAGTCGCGATCGCCTGCGTCGAGGTGGCGCGCCGCGCCCGCGGCCATTTCGAGCGCGCCCAACCAATCCTCGCCAATGCGCCCCGTTCGACGTCACGCGCGCCCTATCTGATGGCCGCCGCCTATCGCTCGCTGCTCGACAATCTGACCAGCCGGGGCTTCGCGCCGCCGAGAGCGCGGGTGAAGCCGAGCCGGGCGCGGGTGCTTGGCGCATTGCTGTGGCATGGGTTGATGTAATGGCGCCAGGCGTTGTGGGCGAGCGTGTAGTTCATGTCATCGGGGCGGGGCTGGCGGGTCTCGCGGCGGCGACAAGTCTGGCTTCGGCCGGCGTGAAAACGATGGTTCACGAAGCCGCCGGCGCCGCCGGCGGGCGCTGCCGGTCCTATTTCGACGCCGCGCTCGGCGCTCAGATCGACAATGGCAATCATCTGCTGCTCTCCGGCAATGAAACGGCGCTCGACTATCTGCAGCGGATCGGCGCGCGCAATCGTCTCGCCGTCGGCGCCGAAGCGGCGTTCGATTTCGCCGATTTGAAAACCGGCGAACGCTGGCGATTGCGTCTCAATGACGGGCGCGCGCCCTGGTGGCTGCTCGATCCGAAGCGCCGCGCGCCCGGCTCCTCCTTCGTCGAGCATCTCGCCGCACTGCCGCTGCTGTGGCGGTCGGGCGACGGCCCGCTCGCACAGACGATGAATTGCGACGGCCCGCTCTATGAGCGGCTATGGCGACCGATTTTTCTCGCTGGCCTCAATACCGAGCCCAAGGTCAGCTCGACGCGGCTCGCGAGCGCGCTGATGCGCGGCACGCTCGGTCGCGGCGGCAAGGCCTGTCGACCGATGGTTGCGGCGAACGGCCTGTCGCCGACCTTCGTCGATCCCGCCATCAAATTTCTGTCGTCACACGGCGCGAGAGTGTTTTTCGACCGGCGGCTGCGCGGCCTGCGCTTTGTCGGCGGGCGAGCCGTCGCGCTCGAATTCGAAGGCGACAGCGTTGCGCTGGGAAGCGAGGATTCGGTGATTGTCGCAGTCCCGCCCTGGATCGCCGCCGAGCTTCTTCCCGGCGTCGAGACGCCCGACGCTTTCAACGGGATCGTCAACGCGCATTTCCGCGTCGCGCCGCCGAGCGGCCAGCCGCGAATCCTCGGCGTGGTCGGCGGCCTGACCCAATGGCTTTTCGCCTATACGGGAAGCCTGTCGGTGACGATCAGCGACGCCGCCGATTGCATCGACTGGAATCGCGAGGAGCTCGCCCGTCGCATCTGGAGCGAAGTCTCCACATTGACGGGGCTCCCTGCCGAATTGCCGCCCTCCCGGATCGTCAAGGAAAAGCGCGCGACTTTCGCCGCGACTCCCGAGCAGGACGCCAAGCGGCCCGGCGCCCGTTCGCCCTGGCGCAATCTGTTTCTCGCCGGCGACTGGGTCCAGACCGGGCTGCCCGCCACCATCGAGGGCGCGATCCGTTCGGGCTATGACGCCGCCAAACTGGCCGGCGCGGGCCTTTTTGAATCGGGCGCCCAATTGGCGGCGCTCGCATGAACCGCGTCGATCCCACCCTTGCTGGCCTCCAGTCGCTGGAGGCGGTCGATCGCGCGGTTGATCGCGCCGGACAGGCGATGCGCGCATGCCAGATGAGCGACGGCCATTGGCGTTTCGAACTCGAAGCTGACGCGACCATTCCGGCCGAATATGTCCTGCTTCGCCATTTCCGCGGCGAGACGCGCGACCTCGATCTCGAGCGCAAGATCGCTGCCTATCTTCGCCGCGTCCAGAGCGAGGGCGGCGGCTGGCCGCTCGTCCATGACGGCGCCTTCGATCTCAGCGCCAGCGTCAAAGCCTATTTCGCGCTGAAGACGATTGGCGACGATCCTGAGGCCGCGCACATGGCGCGGGCGCGCGCCGCCATTCTGGAACACGGCGGCGCGGCGAAAACCAATGTGTTCACCCGCTTTCTGCTGGCCCTGTTCGAACAGGTCCCGTGGCGCGCGGTTCCCTCCATGCCGGTTGAAATCGCGCTGCTGCCGCGCTGGTTTCCCTTTCATCTCGACAAGATTTCTTATTGGGCGCGAACGGTGCTGACGCCGCTGCTCGTCCTGCAGGCGCTCAAGCCGCGCCCCGCTGTTCCAGGCGCGATTGGCGTCGCCGAATTGTTTGTCACGCCGCCGGAGCAAGTCAGCGAATGGCCGGCGGGCGCGCATCAGCATTGGGCCTGGGTCAAGGTCTTCGGCGAAATCGACCGCGCGCTGCGCATCGCCGAGCCGCAATTTCCGCCCGCGACGCGAAAGCGGGCGATGGACGCCGCGGTCGCTTTTGTCAGCGAACGGCTCAATGGCGAGGATGGGCTGGGCGCGATTTTTCCGGCGATGGCCAACGCCGTGCTGATGTTCGACGCGCTCGGCTATGACAAGGACGAACCGCGCCTCGCTCAGGCGCGCGCCGCGCTCGATAAGCTGCTCGTCATCGGCGAGGACGAAGCCTATTGCCAGCCTTGTCTGTCGCCGGTCTGGGACACGGCGCTTGCGGCGCATGCCTTGCTCGAGGCCGGCGACGCGCCGAGCTTTGCAGCGGTGGCGAAGGGGCTGCAATGGCTTGAGCCGTTGCAGGTGCTCGACGTCAAAGGCGATTGGGCCGCCTCGCGACCGCTGGCGCGGCCGGGCGGCTGGGCCTTTCAATACGCCAATCCGCATTATCCCGATCTCGACGACACGGCGGTCGTCGTGATGGCGATGGACCGCTTCATGCGCAGCGGCGGCGGCAAGGACTATGCGCAGAGCATGGCGCGCGCGCGCCTCTGGGTGGAAGGCCTGCAATCGAAAGGCGGCGGTTGGGCGGCCTTCGACGCCGACAACACCCATCACTATCTCAACAACATTCCCTTCGCCGATCATGGCGCCCTGCTCGATCCGCCGTCGGCCGATGTCACCGCCCGCTGCGTCTCGATGTTCGCCCAACTGGGCGAGACGCCCGAGCGGACCGTAACTTTGAAACGCGGCGTCGACGCGCTGCTCGACTTTCAGGAAGCCGACGGAAGCTGGTTTGGGCGCTGGGGAATGAACTACATCTACGGAACCTGGTCGGCGCTATCGGCCCTCGGCGCGCTCGAATTCGATCTGCGCTCGGCGCCGGTCCGGCGCGCGGTCGCCTGGCTGCTGGCCGCGCAGAACGACGACGGCGGCTGGGGCGAGCGGGCGGAAAGCTATCGCCTCGACTATCGAGGCTTCGAACGCGCGTCGAGCACGGCCTCGCAAACGGCATGGGCCTTGCTCGCCCTGATGGCGGCGGGCGAGAGCGACAGTCTTGCGGTCTCGCGCGGAATTGATCATCTTGTCACAACACAAGGCGAAGATGGGTTTTGGGACGAACCGTTCCATACCGCCACCGGCTTCCCACGGGTTTTTTACCTTCGCTATCACGGCTATCCAAAGATCTTTCCTTTCTGGGCCTTAGCGCGATTTCGTAACCTGAGACGCAGCACGCCGCCAATTTCCCGCCTGGGAATGTGAGGAACCGCAAGGAACTTCCATTCGCCATGTGCGTTAAGCGGCAACACACATAGGGGTCTCCATGCTCCTCGACGCCGTATGCACGCCCGAGCGTTTGAAGCTTTGCAGTTTTGAGGACCTTGGGGGGGTGGCCGACGCATTACGAGCCGAAACCATACGCGCCGTTTCGGCGACCGGCGGCCATTTGGGCGCCGGGCTTGGCGTCATCGAACTCACGGTGGCGCTACACTATGTCTTCGATACGCCGCGCGACCGGCTGATCTGGGATGTCGGCCATCAGGCCTATCCCCACAAGCTGATGACCGGGCGCAGGGATCGCATCCACACATTGCGGACCGCCGGCGGTCTTTCCGGCTTCACCAAGCGAAGCGAAAGCGAATTCGATCCTTTCGGCGCCGCGCATGCCGCCACCTCGATTTCGGCGGCGCTCGGCATGGCGGTCGCGCGCGATCTGGCGGGCGGCAACAATCGGGTGATCGCCGTCATCGGCGACGGCTCGCTGTCCGCCGGCATGGCCTATGAGGCGCTCAACAATGCCGGCGCCGCGCGCAAGCGGCTGATCGTCATCGTCAATGACAATCGCATGTCGATCGCGCCGCCGGTCGGGGCGGTTTCAAACTATCTCGATCGGCTGACCGGGGCAGCGCCGCCGGCGCGCGAGACGGCTGTTCCCGGCGCGACAATCTTCGAGGAGATGGGCTTTCATTATATGGGCCCGATCGATGGCCATGCGCTCGACGAACTCGTTCCGGCGCTGACCGCAGCGCGCGATCTCGACATTGGGCCGATCCTCATTCACGTCGTCACCCAAAAAGGCAAAGGCTACGCGCCGGCCGAGGCGTCGGCTGACTGCTACCACAGCGTCGGCAAATTCGACGTGGCGACCGGCGCTCAGGCAAAGTCGAGCGCCAAGGCGCCCTCCTACACCAAGGTTTTTGCCGAGGCGCTTTGCCGCGAAGCGCGAAAGGACGAGCGCATCGTCGCGATTACGGCGGCGATGCCTGGCGGCACGGGCCTCGATATTTTCGGCGCCGCCTTTCCCGATCGGACCTTCGACGTCGGCATCGCCGAACAGCATGCGGTGACTTTCGCCGCCGGCATGGCGGCGGAAGGCTACAAGCCCTTCTGCGCCATTTATTCGACCTTTCTCCAGCGCGCCTATGATCAAGTCGTCCATGACGTCGCGTTGCAGTCGCTGCCGGTTCGCTTCGCGATCGACCGCGCCGGCTTCGTCGGCGCCGACGGACCGACCCATGCCGGCTCCTTCGACATCGCCTATCTCGCCTGCCTGCCGGGCTTCGTCGTCATGGCGGCGGCGGATGAGGCGGAGCTGGCGAGAATGGTGGTCACGGCGGCTTCGATCGACGACCGCCCCTCGGCCTTCCGCTATCCGCGCGGCGAGGGCGTCGGCGCAGCCATTCCGCTGTCGCCCCGCCCGCTCGAGATCGGCAAGGGACGCATCGTGCGCTCCGGCCACGATGTCGCGCTCGTCTCTCTAGGGGCGCGGCTTGCGGAATGTCTGAAGGCGGCCGATCAATTGGCGACGCTTGGCGTCTCCGCGACCGTGGCCGATGCGCGTTTCGCCAAGCCGCTCGACGCCGATCTGATCCTGCAGCTCGCCGACGAACATGATGCGCTGATCACCGTCGAAGAAGGCTCGGTTGGCGGCTTTGGCTCGCATGTCGCCCAGTTGTTGCAGGAGCATGGTCGGCTGGATGGGCAATTGCGCACCCGCTCGATGGTCCTGCCCGATATTTTCATGGAACATGACGACCAGACGAAAATGTACGCCAAGGCCAAGCTCGACGCGGCCGGCATCGTCGCCAAGGCGCTGGAAGCGCTGAAAGCCCGGGCGCCTGCGCCGCGTCGCGCCTCGGGGCGTTTCCCGTTCGCCGCGCGCGCGTCAGGCGCAGAGGCGCCGTTGCGTATCATCCTGGCGCAGCCGCGCGGCTTTTGCGCCGGCGTGGTGCGCGCGATTGAGATCGTCGAACGCTCGCTGGAGCGCTATGACGCGCCGGTCTATGTCCGGCACGAAATCGTCCACAACCGGCGGGTGGTCGATGGCTTACGCGCCAAAGGCGCGAAATTCGTCGAGAATCTCTCCGAAGTGCCCGATGGCGCGGTGGCGATTTTCAGCGCCCATGGCGTTCCCAAGCGCGTCGAAGAGGAAGCCGCGGGACGGCAGCTCACGGTCCATAACGCGACCTGCCCGCTGGTCACCAAAGTTCACAATCAGGCGCGGCGCTACGTCATGCAGGGCCGCACCGTGATCCTCATCGGTCACGCCGGTCATCCGGAGGTCGAAGGGACCCTCGGCCAGGTCTCGGCGCCGATCACGCTGGTCCAGACCGAGGCCGATGTCGCGACCTTGCAAATCCCCGACGACGAGCCGGTCGGCTATATCACCCAGACGACGCTCAGCGTCGACGACACGCGGGCGATTATCGCCGCGCTCGAAAAGCGGTTCAGCGACATCACGGGGCCAGACACACGCGACATTTGCTATGCGACCCAGAATCGCCAATGGGCGGTGCGCGAATTATGCAAGCAAGTCGATGTCGTGCTGGTGGTCGGCGCGAGCAACAGTTCGAACTCGAACCGGCTGTGCGAAATCGCGGTTCAGGTCGGCGTGCCGGCCTATCTGGTGGCCGATAGCGGCGAGATCCGCCCCGAATGGATCAACGGCGCGCGTTCGGTCGGCTTGACAGCGGGGGCTTCCGCGCCCGAGGAACTGGTGACCGAGGTGATCCGGCGGCTCGCCGATCTTCGTCCGGTCCAAATCTCGACGCTAAACGGCCCGGAAGAGATGGTCGAATTCAAACTCCCTGTTGAGCTCGCGGAACCGGCGCTGGCCGCGAACGCGGACGCGAAAGCCTCGTCATGATCCCATTCTTTCGTGAAGCCAAGATCGCCGCCTATCTCATCAGGCAGCGCATTGCCGGTCGGCAGCGCTATCCGCTGGTGTTGATGCTGGAGCCGCTGTTTCGCTGCAACCTTGCCTGCGGCGGCTGCGGCAAGATCGATTATCCCGATCCGATCCTCAATATGCGGCTTTCGGTTCAGGAATGTCTCGACGCGGCGGATGAATGCGGCGCGCCGATGGTCGCCATTCCCGGCGGCGAACCGCTGTTGCATCGCGAGATCGGGGCGATCGTCGAGGGCCTCGTCGCCCGCAAGAAATTCGTCTCGCTCTGCACCAACGCGCTTCTGCTGGAAAAGAAACTGCATCTCTTCAAGCCGTCGCCCTATCTCTTCTTTTCCGTCCATCTCGACGGGCTGCGCGACATTCACGACCACGCCGTGTCGCAGCCGGGCGTCTTCGACATCGCGGTCAGGGCGATCAAAAAGGCGAAGGCCGCCGGCTTCGCGGTCAATGTGAATGCGACGATTTTCGACGGCCATTCGGCCGAAAACATCGCCGCGTTCCTCGATCTTGCCACGGAGCTTGGCGTCGGCGTGTCGCTGTCGCCCGGCTACGCCTATGAGCGGGCGCCCGATCAGCAGCATTTTCTGGCGCGCCAGAAGACGAAATCGCTTTTCCGCGACGTGCTGGCGCGCGGCAAAGGCAAGGGCTGGCGCCTGATGCATTCGGCGCTGTTCCTCGATTTTCTTGCCGGCAATCGCGAGTTCCATTGCACGCCCTGGGGCATGCCGACCCGCAATATCTTCGGCTGGCAGAGGCCCTGCTATCTCCTCGGCGAAGGCTACGCGCCTTCATTCAAGGAATTGATGGAGACCACCGACTGGGACAAATACGGCACCGGCCGCTATGAAAAATGCGCGAATTGCATGGCCCATTGCGGTTATGAGCCGACGGCCGCCGATGTCAGCATTCGCCAGCCCTTGGCGGCGATCATGACGGCGATCCGCGGCGTGCGCACCAGCGGGCCCATGGCGCCGGAGATCCCGCTCGCCGCCCAGCGGCCGGCCGAATATGTTTTCTCCCGCCACGTCGAGGAAATGCAGGCGCGGATCCATCAGAACGCCGAGGCCAAGGCGCGCCGCGCCTCCACCCCAGTGGCGTAATGACAGGGTCGGGGGCTCCGCCGGTCGCCGTGATGGCGCGCAGCCCCGCGGTCGCTCGACTGGCGGTCGACGTCATCGGTTTCTGCCTCGCGCATGCCCGCCTCGTTGTGATCGCCGGCCTCGCGCTGGGCGTGCTGTGCGGCGCCTTTGCCGCGCTCAATTTCAAATTGAATTCCAACATCGACGCCTTGCTGCCCTCCAATGTCGAGTGGCGCAAGAATGAGCTCGCTTTTGAGGCGGCGTTCCATCGTTTCAACGTGATCGAGGCGGTCGTCGGGGCGCCGACGCCCGAACTCGCCAGCCTCGCTTCAAGCGATCTCGCGCGAAATCTCGCCGACGACAAAAGCCGGTTCCAGTCGGCGAGCGGTCCCGACATCGCCGACTTCTTCCGTCGTCGCGCCCTGTTCTTCCTGCCGGTGGACGCGCTGCGCCAGACCGCGGCCGGTCTCGTCGAAGGCGAACCGATCATTCACGACATCGCCGGCGATCGCACCCTGCGCGGTCTGGTCGCGGGTCTAGAGGACGCTCTGCTCGGGCTGCAATCGAACCGGCTAAAGCTCGACGATTTCGCCCGTCCGCTCGATGCGTTTTCTCAGACGCTCGAAGACGCGCTGGCCGGCAGACCAGCGAGCTTCTCCTGGCGCGATCTCGCCGCCGGCAAGCCGAGCGCGCCGGCTGATCGGCGCGGCTACGTCGAAATTCGCCCGATTCTCGATTTTCATAGTCTGCAACCGGGGCTCGCGGCGGAGACGGCGATCCGCGACGCGACGGCGCCGATCGCGCTCAGCCGTCAGGCGCAAGCGCGGCTGACCGGACCGGTGGCGATCGACGACGAGCAGTTCGGCACCATCCGCGAGAATGCGTTTCGCAACGGCGCGATCACGGTTGCGGCGGTGGTTATTATTCTCTGGCTGGCGCTGCGCTCCGTGCGGCTCATCGGCGCCTTGGTCGTCAATCTGATCGTCGGGCTCGCCGCGACCGCCGCCTGGGGTCTGCTGGCGGTCGGCGCGTTCAATGTCATTTCGATCTATTTCGCTGTCCTCTTCGTCGGCATCGGCGTCGATTTCGCGATCCAGTTCAGCGTTCGTTATCGCGAGGAGCGCCATCGGATCGGAGATTTGCCGGCCGCCTTGCGCAGCGCCGGCGCGCGCGTCGCGATGCCGCTGGCGCTGGCCTCTTTGGCGACCGCCGCTGGGTTCTTTTCCTTTCTGCCGACCGACTATCGCGGCGTGTCGGAACTCGGTTTGATCGCCGGCGGCGGCATGCTGATCGCCTTCGTCTCCAGCGTCACCCTGCTGCCGGCGCTCATCAAACTGCTCAACCCGCCCGGCGAGCCAAGCGAATTGGGTTATCGTTCGCTGGCGCCGGTCGACGATTATCTGGCGCGGCGAAGAGTCCCGATCATCGTCGGCACCTTGGCGGCGATCGCGCTGGCGAGCCCGCTGCTTCTGCGTCTTTCTTTCGACGACAATCCGATCGATTTACAAAATCCCAATCATGAGGCGGTCGCGACCTATCTCGACCTCATCCAGGACCCCGCCACCGGCGTCGCGGCGGTCGAAGCGCTGGCGCCGTCGCTTCAGCAGGCCAATGCGGATGTCGAAAAATTCGCGCATCTGCCGGAGGTCGCAAGCGTCAAGACGCTGTCGAGCTTCATTCCCGCCGATCAGGACGCCAAACTGCCGATCATCCGCGCCGCTGCGGGCAAGCTCACCGACGCTTTCAGCCCCGATGACGCGGCCGCCGCGCCAAGCGACGCCGAGACGATCGACGCGCTCAACGAAGGCGCCAGCCGTCTGAACCTGTCGGCGGGACAGAGCCAGGGGTCGGGCGCCTCGGCGATGCGCCGTCTGTCGGCGGCGATGACTAAAGTTGCGCAGGGAAGTCCGGAGCTGCGCATGCGCGTCGCCGACGCGCTGCTGACGCCGCTCAATCTCGATCTCGACGATCTTCATCAGTCGCTGGAAGCCGAGCCGGTGACGCTCGACAATCTGCCGCGCGAACTGGTCGATGGCTGGGTCGCCTCAGACGGGCAGGCGCGCGTCTCGATCCTGCCCAAAGCGGATGCGCGCGATACGCGCGCGATGCAAGTCTTCGCCCGCGCCGTGCTCGCCGTCGATCCTGCCGTCACCGAAGGGCCGGTTGCGACGCTGCAAGCGGGCGACATGATCCAGCACGCGTTCATCGTCGCCGGGCTTTGCGCGCTGGTCTCGATCGCCGCGTTGCTTTGGCTGTTCCTGCGGCGTCTCAGCGATGTCGCGCTAACCTTGTTTCCGCTTGCGCTCGCCGGTCTGCTGACGATGGAGCTGATGTCGGCGTTCGGCATGCCGTTCAACTTCGCCAATATTATCGCACTGCCTTTGCTGCTCGGCGTCGGCGTCGCGTTCAAAATCTATTACATCGTCGCCTGGCGCGAGGGTGCAACTCATCTCTTACAGACGCCGCTCACGCGCGCGGTGGTCTATAGCGCCCTGACCACGGCCGCCGCTTTCGGCAGTCTCTGGTTCTCAAGTCATCCCGGCACGTCAAGCATGGGCAAGCTGCTCGCCCTGTCGCTCGCCTGCACGCTCGCCGCGGCGGTGCTGTTTCAGCCGATCCTCATGGGCAAGCCCAGAACCATCCAGCCCAGCTCCTGACGCCAAAAAAAGGAGAATCCCGTGGCGACGCATATCCGGCGCAATCTTCTGACGATCGCCTTTTTCGCCTTTACAGGCGCCGCCATGGCGCAGGAGGGAACGAAATCCGAGCAGGACGCTTGTCGATCCGACGTTCGCCACTACTGTTACGAGCTGGCGCCCGACGCCGGTTCGCAAATCTATCTCCAGTGCCTGCAGCAGCATCGCGCGCAGCTTTCGTCGCGCTGCCGCGCCGTGCTCGACGGTCACGGCGTCTAGGGAGATTCGGGCTCTCGCAGCTCCGCCCGCATATCAACGAGATGGGAGGAGGAATAGCCGATGAAAGCGATCATCGCCCTTGCGACGCTGGCTTTGACGATCCAATCCGCCGCCGCCGCGACTAGCGCGACGCCGCCGAGCGACGACAGCACGGTCACAGGCTTTTGGCAGCAGGCCGATGACGACGGCCATGTCAACGCCTGGTTTTATTTCAGCAGGGTTCACGGCCTCTACGAGGGTCGCATCGTCAAGATGTTTGCCCAGCCCGACAAGCCGAGCTTTGACACCTGCGCCAGATGCCCCGGCAATCAGAAGGATGCGCCGATGCTCGGGCTGACAATCGTCAAAGGCATGAAGCGTGATGGGCTTCATTATCAGGACGGGACGATAATGGATCCGCGCGACGGCATGAGCTTCGGGGCGGAGCTCGATCTCAGCCCCGACGGTCAGAAACTGTCGGTGCGCGGCTATCTCGGCCTGCCCATGCTCGGCCAGACGCAGGTTTGGACCCGCCTGCCCGATGAGACGATGGCGCCGGCCGATATTCCGCCCGATTCGGTTTCGCCGTCGTCGGACTAGCGCGACGGGACGGCGCCGGACGGGCGCTTCGTCCTTAGGTTCAGCAACGAACGCAGGATCGTCATCGCCGCGAGACAGGCCGCCGTCGTTCCGACGAGGACGATCAGCGCCTTGACCGGCGCCGGCCAGTTGGCGTCGAGCAAGGCATATTGCAGCCAAACGACCGGCGCATAGTGCAGCACATAGACGCCGAAGCCGTAGTCGGACAGCGGCCTCAACAGCGGCCACGGCCGCGTCGCGCCGAAGCGAAGACAGAGGGAAAGCACACCGAGAACGCCACTCGCGCAAGCGAGCGCATAGGCTGCGTCAACGGCGAGAGCGACCGGCCAGGGCGTCGCTTCTCCGAGATGAACCATTAGGCCCATCAGACCCAGCCAGGACACAAAAGACAGCGTGGCGGTCGCCATCCATCGTTTCCAGCGTTCGGCGAAACGTCCCGTAGGGTTTAGAAAACCCGCGCCGAGGCCGACGGCGCCGACGCACAACCCCGCGCCATAATAGAGGGCGTAGAGCGCAGGCCGGGACAGTTGCAGCGCGAACGGGCCCCAGTCGACCCAGCGA
>SSMV01000046.1 GCA_004799435.1 Bradyrhizobium sp. | reverse complement strand
CTGTTACGCTTTCTTTAAAGGATGGCTGCTTCTAAGCCAACCTCCTGGTTGTTTTGGGATTTCCACATCCTTTCCCACTTAGCCACGAATTAGGGGCCTTAGCTGTTGGTCTGGGTTGTTTCCCTCTCCACAATGGACGTTAGCACCCACTGTGTGGCTCCCGAGTATGGCTTCCAGGTATTCGGAGTTTGGTTAGGTTTGGTAGGGTTTTGGCCCCCCTAGCCCATCCAGTGCTCTACCCCCTGGAGCCTCGCCTCGAGGCTATACCTAAATATATTTCGCGGAGAACCAGCTATTTCCGAGTTTGGTTGGCCTTTCACCCCTAATCACAAGTCATCCGAGCCTTTTTCAACAGGCACCGGTTCGGTCCTCCAGTAGGTGTTACCCTACCTTCAACCTGCTCATGACTAGATCACTCGGTTTCGGGTCTAAAGCATCGAACTGAACGCCCTGTTCAGACTCGCTTTCGCTGCGCCTTCGCCTATCGGCTTAAGCTTGCTCGATACTTTAAGTCGCTGACCCATAATACAAAAGGTACGCCGTCACCCAACTCACTAAAGAGCTCGGGCTTCGACTGTTTGTAGGCGTCCGGTTTCAGGAACTGTTTCACTCCCCTCGTCGGGGTGCTTTTCACCTTTCCCTCACGGTACTTGTTCGCTATCGGTCGCTGAGGAGTACTTAGGCTTGGAGGGTGGTCCCCCCGTGTTCAGACAGGATTTCACGTGTCCCGCCCTACTCGTAGCTCTCGCTCTCATCCTATCCATACGGGGCTGTCACCCGCTACGGCCCGGCTTTCCAACCGGTTCTGGTCAATAAAAGCAAAAGCATTGGCCTGGTCCGCGTTCGCTCGCCACTACTAACGGAGTCTCGTTGATGTCCTTTCCTCCGGGTACTGAGATGTTTCAGTTCCCCGGGTTCGCTTTTATTCTCCTATGGATTCAGAGAATAAATACCCTCTCATGATCTCTGCTAATCCAAAGATCGCCTATCCCAAACCTCAGGCTTACGCCCAAAATCCAGCCAGGCCGAGACAGGCCAAAGCAAAGCCTCCGGGCGTGACCCCAAAGACTTCGTTCAACCGGCCTCTCTTCAGAATAACAGAGATCGAGGGTGGGTTTCCCCATTCGGAAATTCCCGGATCAAAGCCTGTTCGCGGCTCCCCGGGACTTATCGCAGCGTACCACGTCCTTCATCGCCTCTCAGCGCCAAGGCATCCACCGAACGCCCTTATGACACTTGATCGCTCTCATCGCCAATGCGCGCCGTTCAACGTCGCCGCTCGCTCCAAGAATCTCACGATTCCAAGAATCTCACGATTCCCAAACTCAGAACCTCGCGATTCCAAAAGGAATCTCGTGATTTCAAGTCTGTTTGAGTTTTGCGGCGCCGCCAATTCGACTCGGCTGTCTACGGTATAATCCTCGCTCCCGCCGCAACCCGCGCCGCAAACAAGGATCTCGCATTGGACTTTTCGAAAAGACCATTTTGCTTCAAACGCATCCGGGGATCCTGGCGGTCAAGCCGGACCCACGACTGAGATGCTCTTGCCGGACACGGGCGACATGAACGGGCGATCAAGGACAAATCCCCTCTCGCTCGCGCGCCCGCTTCCGGTTCGACCGAATGCGTTTCCTCTTCACAATGTCAGACACAATCCCCAACCCGCTAAACGCCGCAAAGCGCCCGCAGAGGTAAGGGAAACTGGTTTTCGAAGGAAAGAGAGCCGCCAAACCCGATCGTTCAACGCTCGATCGGCTCAAGCCCGCGACAAGAAGCGCGGCGACAAGCGCCGCGGCGCATCGCGCCAGGCTGTTGGCCGGCAATCACTTTCGGCAATTCGCGCTGGTGGAGCCAGACGGGATCGAACCGACGACCTCATGCTTGCAA
Source organism: Bradyrhizobium sp. (assembly GCA_004799435.1). Lineage (GTDB taxonomy): Bacteria > Pseudomonadota > Alphaproteobacteria > Rhizobiales > Beijerinckiaceae > Roseiarcus. Next base: position 715 of record SSMV01000046.1, on the reverse strand, counting down.
AGCACGCGCTCTCCCAACTGAGCTATGGCCCCTTTGAGCTTGCGGCCCCTTTGGCGAGCCGCAGGCCGAGTCTAATAAAGACCGACGCCAATGAAGGCTCGCGCCAATGAAGGCTCGCGCCAATGAAGCCTTGCCCCAATGAAGCCTTGCCCAGAATGGTGGGCCTGGGAGGACTTGAACCTCCGACCTCACGCTTATCAAGCGCGCGCTCTAACCAACTGAGCTACAAGCCCGAGCTCTCGCGATAGATCCGAGCGCGCCTAAGAGCTTTGCCCGAGCGCGCCCAAGAGCTTTGCCCCAAAGCTCTGCCCAAGGCGCGCCTATCCCTTCGATATAGGGAAGAAAGAGAGACGAAGACGGCGGCGTCCCGCCAAATGCGGCCTTTGACAAGGCCGCGTGATCTGTGAGGGCTGACAGGATTTCTCGGCTGCGTTGAACTCGGGCTTACGCCTTCGTCCGCGGCAATCGTCTTGTCCGATGTCTTCCCATCCAGAAAGGAGGTGATCCAGCCGCAGGTTCCCCTACGGCTACCTTGTTACGACTTCACCCCAGTCGCTGACCCTACCGTGGTCGTCCGCCTCTCATTGCTGAGTTAACAGAACGCCTTCGGGTAAAACCAACTCCCATGGTGTGACGGGCGGTGTGTACAAGGCCCGGGAACGTATTCACCGCGGCGTGCTGATCCGCGATTACTAGCGATTCCAACTTCATGCAC
>SSMV01000045.1 GCA_004799435.1 Bradyrhizobium sp. | reverse complement strand
ATGGCCCGTATTCGACGCTGACCCGCCAAAGCGCTGGAGTTGGCAAGGAAGCCCCTCAGCGCAAGACCTCGGGCGCCGTACGCAACCAAGGCAAGACGATCTCCAAGTCGTCAAAAGAGCAGAGGCGCAGCGCGATAGCCGCGGCTTGATCGCCAATTTTCTTCCGCTCTCGAAGGGTGGATCATCTTCAGCCGCGCCACGGGCTTAGGCGTCTCCTTACCAAGAATGGTCGCCGAAGTTGGCGCGTCGGCGTCAACGCGTCCGCTATTGAGAACCGCCGCATCGAACGAGACCGGCCGAAATGGGCGCGAAGCGGCGATGCAAACTGATCCACCGCCCGGATTGCCGCTAACCGCTGGAGGCGAATTTCGCTTTCAGCGCAGCGACGACATTGGGCGGCGCGAAGGCGCCGACATCGCCACCGAGGGCGGCGATCTGGCGCACCAGCGTCGCGGTGATCGGCCTGACTGGCGAAGAGGCTGGCACGAAAACCGTCTGGATGCCCGGCGCCATGGCGCGGTTCATCCCGGCCATCTGCATCTCAAAATCGAAATCGGTCGAGTCGCGCAGGCCCCGCACAATGATCGTCGCCTGCGCGGCGCGCGCCGCCTCGATCGCCAGCCCCAAAAAGCCCACGACCTCCAGCGCACAGCCGGTCCCCGCCAGCACCGGCCCGGCGGCGGCGCGGATCAGCCCAAGCCGTTCTTCGACCGTGAACAGCCCAACCTTGTTGGGATTGTCCCCCACCCCGATCGTCAGCCGGTCGCAGAGCGCAGCGGCGCTGGCGATCACATCGAGGTGACCGTTGGTGATCGGGTCGAACGAGCCCGAATAAAAAGCGAGGCGCGCCATCGCCAAGGCCTAGCCCGCGGCCGCGCGGCCGGCAAGAGGCGGCGCGAAGCCAAGCCTGCTTGCGCCCCGCCTCTGGCCGCCGCAGATAGAGGCTCTGATCGAGGGAGCGACCATGAAGGCCGAAGACTTGCGGGCGCTGCAGGCGCCGCTGAAAGACCGCTATCGCGCCGAGCCGGCGGCGGCCAAGATCACGCTCAAGGCGCAGGGTTCGCTCGACGAGGCTTCGCTCGCCTGCAAAGTCGAAACGGGGCGCGCCATCGCCACGGCGGGCCTGCATCCGGCGACCGGCGGCAGCGGCCTCGAACTCTGTTCGGGCGACATGCTGCTCGAGGCCCTGGTCGCCTGCGCCGGCGTCACGCTTAAGTCTGTGGCGACCGCCATCGGCGTAACCGTCCGTTCGGGACGGGTCAGCGCCGAGGGCGACTTGGATTTTCGCGGCACGCTCGCGGTCGCCAAGGACGCGCCGGTCGGCTTCACCGACATTCGCTTGAGTTTCGCGCTCGATACCGACGCGCCGCAGGAGCAGCTCGACACGTTGCTGAAGCTCACCGAACGCTATTGCGTCGTGCTGCAGACGCTGAGGCGCCCACCAACGATCGAAGCGACGCTGACGCGCGGCAGGGCGTAGCACAATCGGCGTCATTGCGAGCGAAGCGAAGCAATCCAGGACTCTTGGGACCGCTCTTCAGCCTCTGGATTGCTTCGTCGCTATGCGCCTCGCAATGACGGCGCCGGTGCACCCCTCGCAAGCGAGGGCGCGTCGAAGGATGCGGCGTCGGTCGCGATCGCGTTCTCTGCATCATCCTTCGAGGCCGCTTCGCGGCGCCTCAGGACGAGGGCGGAGAGACGCGCCCTCAATCCCCCGCCTCGCTCGCTTCCTCTTCGGCGTCCGGTTCGGAGATGCGCTCGACCGACACCACGCGCTCGCGCTCGGCGGTGTCGAAGACGATCACCCCTTGCGTGTTGCGGCCGGCGACGCGGATGCCGCTGACCGGGCAGCGAATGAGCTGTCCGCCGTCGGTCACCAGCATGATCTCGTCGCCCTCCTCGACCGGGAAGGACGCGACCAGATGACCATTGCGCGGATTGACCGCCATCGCGACGATGCCCTTGCCGCCGCGCCCGGTCGCGCGATAGGCGAATGAGGACGTTCGCTTGCCGTAGCCCTGCGCCGAGACGGTGAGGATCGTCTGTTCGGCGGCCGACATTTGCGCATAGCGCTCGGGCGACAACGACGCCTCGCCACCGCCATTGCCATTGCCATTGCCGTTGTCGTTACCGTTGATTTCGGCCTCCGCCTCGTCGGCGCCGCCATTGGGCTCGTCGCCGATCTCACCCGCCATGGCGCGGCGCATCTTGAGATAGGCGACGCGTTCCTCTCTGGTGGCCTCGAAGGGCCTGAGAATGGCGAGCGAAATGATACTATCGCTCGCCGCGAGACTGACGCCGCGCACGCCGGTCGAATCGCGGCCCTTGAACACGCGCACGTCGTCGACCGCGAAGCGAATGCATTGGCCGAGCGCGGTCGTCAGCAGGACGTCGTCCTTTTCCGAACAGATCTGGACGTCGACAATGCCCTCGCCCTCGTTGAGCTTCATCGCGATCTTGCCGGAGCGGTTGACCTGCGCGAAGTCGGAGAGCTTGTTGCGCCTGACGGTCCCCCGCGTCGTGGCGAACATCACGTCGAGCGCCGACCAGCTCGCCTCGTCCTCGGGCAGCGGCATGAGCGCGCTGATGCGTTCGTCGGCCTCGAGCGGCAGCAGATTGACCAGCGCCTTGCCGCGCGACTGCGGCGCGGCGAGCGGCAGCCGCCAGACTTTTTCCTTGTAGACCTGCCCCTTGGAGGAGAAGAACAGCACCGGCTGATGGGTCGAGGCGACGAACAGCCGGGCGACGAAATCCTCCTCGCGCGTCGCCATGCCCGAGCGCCCTTTGCCGCCGCGGCGCTGGGCGCGATAGGTCGACAGCGGCACGCGCTTGATATAGCCGGCGTGGCTGACCAGCACGACCATATCTTCCTGCTGGATGAGGTCTTCGTCCTCCATGTCGGCGTCGCTATCGAGGATCTCGGTGCGGCGTGGATCGGCAAAAGCTGTCTTCACCGCGGTCAGCTCGTCGCGAATGATGCCCATCAGACGCGCACGCGAACCCAGGATGTCGAGATATTCGGCGATTTCCACCGCGAGCGTGTTGAGCGCCTCGGCGATTTCGTCGCGGCCGAGCCCGGTGAGGCGCGCAAGACGAAGCTCGAGGATCGCGCGCGCCTGCGCTTCCGAAAGACGCATCGTTCCGTCGGCGGCAAGCGTATGGCGCGGATCGGCGATCAACGCCACCAGCGGCGCCATGTCGCCGGCCGGCCAGGCGCGCTCCATCAGGGCGACGCGCGCTGTCGCCTGATCGGGCGACGTGCGGATCAGCCGAATCACTTCGTCGATATTGGCGACCGCAATGGCGAGGCCGACCTGGATATGCGCGCCGTCGCGCGCCTTGGTGAGCAGGAATTTGGTGCGCCTCGTGACGACCTCGATGCGGAAGTCGAGGAAGGCGGTCAACATGTCCTTCAGCGTCAGCATTTCCGGCCGACCGCCGTTCAGCGCGATCATATTGGCGCCGAAACTCGCCTGTAGCTGCGTGAAACGCCAAAGCTGATTGAGCACGACATCGGCGACCGCATCGCGCTTGATTTCGATGACGACGCGCATGCCGTCGCGATCGGATTCGTCGCGTAGATCCGAGATGCCTTCGATCCGCTTCTCGCGCACCAGTTCGGCGATCTTCTCGATCAGCGTCGCCTTGTTCACCTGATAGGGGATCTCGGTGACGATCAGCGCCTCGCGATCCTTGCGCAGTTCTTCGACCGCGACCTTGGCGCGCATGACGATCGAGCCGCGCCCGGTCGCGTAAGCCGCGCGTATACCGCCGCGGCCAAGGATCGCTGCGCCGGTCGGAAAATCCGGGCCGGGAATGATCTCCATCAGCTCTTCGAGCGAAATGTCGGGTCGGTCCATCAGGGCGAGCACGCCGTCGATCGTCTCGCCGAGATTATGGGGAGGGATATTCGTCGCCATGCCGACGGCGATGCCGCCGGCGCCATTGACCAAGAGATTGGGGAAACCCGCCGGCAGCACGACCGGCTCAAGCTCCTTCTCGTCGTAGTTCGGACGGAAGTCGACCGTGTCCTTGTCGAGATCGTCGAGCAGCGCCATCGCCGTTTTGGCGAGCCGCGCCTCGGTGTAGCGTTCGGCCGCCGGCGGATCGCCGTCGACAGAGCCGAAATTGCCCTGCCCGTCGATCAGCGGCGCGCGCATCGAAAAATCCTGCGCCATACGCACCAGCGCATCGTAGATGGCGAGATTGCCGTGCGGATGGTACTTGCCCATCGTGTCGCCGGTCGTGCGCGCCGACTTGTTATAGGAGCGCTCGGGGGTGAAATTCAGCTCACGCATCGCGTAGAGAATGCGCCGATGCACCGGCTTCAGCCCGTCGCGCACGTCGGGAAGCGCGCGGCTGACGATCACGCTCATCGCGTAATCGAGATAGCTGCGCTTCATCTCGTCGAGAATGGAAATAGGCTTGATGTCGGCAGGCCGATCGGGGCCCGGCCGCTGGTCGCTGGTGTCGCTCAACTGATGGGATTCCTGGGGCGAATCTTCGCTTCGGATTTGTAGCCGATTCCATGGCGCCGCGCCACCCGCCGGAAGCTTCTTTCCGACCCTATTTTCCCTTGCAAAATCAATATCCTATAGGCGCCGCTCGACCGTCCATGACGAGCAGCCTTGACGCGGGCTGGCCGATGCCCGCTCTTGCCCTTTGCGGAGGGGAGCGGAATGGCGCTCGACTTTCTCAAAACGGCGCTGGTCACGCTGCTGGTGACCCTCGATCCGCCGGGCCTCGCGCCGATTTTCGTCGGCCTGACGCTTGGCATGAATCAGGCGGGAAAACGCGAAGTGGCGCTGCGCGGCAGCGTCATTGCCTTCGTCATTCTCGCCGCTTTCGCGCTCGGCGGCCGCCCGGCGCTCGATGCGCTCGGCGTGACGATCCCGGCCTTCCGCATCGCCGGGGGGTTGCTGCTCTTCTACATCGCCTTCGACATGGTCTTCGCGCTGCGAACGGAGCGCAAACGCGAGCTGGCGAGCGACGCGATGTCGATCGACCATATTCGCAACATCGCCGCCTTCCCGCTGGCGATCCCGCTGATGGCGGGGCCCGGCTCGATCACCGCAACAATGCTGCTAGCGGGGCGCGCCGGCGGCGACTGGCTGGCGCTCGCCGGCCTGCTGGCGATCATCGCGCTGACCATGGCGATCAGCTTCGCCGTCTTCCTCGTCGCCGACCGCATCTCGCGCCTGCTTGGGACGACCGGCAATATCGTGCTCAGCCGCATGCTCGGCGTGGTGCTGGCGGCGCTCGCGGTGCAATTCGTCGTCGACGGCGTCGGCGCGCTGTGGCGCTGAGCGCGGCGATCACTTGGCCGGCGCGGCGGCGTTGCGGCGCGTCCATTCCGCGCGCTCGTAATCCTCGAAGGCGGCGATCATCGCCCGGTAGCTGCGCTCGGCGACATCCTCGGCGAGGCCGTCCTCGCGCGCCAGTCCCTTGACCTTGGCGATGATCGATTCGACCCGGGCCGGCGCGCTGACCGCCGCCGGATCCGCCTTGAAGCGGCCGGCCTCGGAGACATATTTGCCGCGCTCCGCCATCAGCGCGACGATCTGACGATCGATGCGGTCGATATTGTCGCGCACCTCGGCGAGACTGGCGCAGCATTTGCCGCCGTCGACCGAAGGCGCGCCCCACAAAGCGGGTGGATTGGCCGCGTCCTGGGCCCGGGCGGTCGCGCCCATCGCGACAAGAAGGGCGAGCGCCACAAGCGCGAGCAGATTGAGAGTCATCGAGCCGTCTTTCCTGTGCGTTTGGCGATCGCATTATCCAGACCGGCGCCCGCTTCGTCCAATCGCGCGCAATCCATCAGCTTGTGGGAAAGCCTCGCCGGTCGCGCGTTGCGCTACTGCCGGCGGCGGCCGGAGGCTACACTGCCGCGCGATAAGAACCGCGCGATCGGGAAGCCGAGGAGCCCATCATGACCGTCGCCTTCTGGTGCATTCTCGCCGCCGCGCTCTTGCCCTACGTCGCCTTCGCGAAAGTGTCGGGCCTCGAACAGCGCACCCCGCGCATCGCCGCCACCGCGCTCGAAGGACTCTCCGCCCGCGCCAATGGCGCGCATCTCAATGCCTTCGAGGCTTTTGCGCCTTTCGCCGCCGCGGTGATCGTTTCGCATATTGTCGAAGGGGCGAGCGGGACCGTCGACGCCTTGGCGATCGCCTTCATCGTCGTGCGGCTTGCCCACATGGCTTTCTATCTATTGGATCGCCCGCCGCTGCGCAGCGCCTGTTTCGGCATCGGCTTTCTGCTGGTGATCGCCATTTTCGTCCAGACCGCGTTCCACTGACCGCCGCCTAGCGTCCCCCCGCCACGTCGAGAATGGCGCCGGTGACATAGGAGGCCGAGTCGCTGAGCAGGAAGACGATCGCTTCGGCGACTTCTTCTGGCGAGCCGGCGCGCGCCATTGGCGTCGTCGCGCCGACGCGATGAGCGCGCTCGGGATCGCCGACGCCGGCGTGCATCTCGGTGTCGATCATGCCGGGGCGAACGGCATTGACCCGCACCCCCTCGCCGGCAAGTTCCTTGGAAAGCCCGAGCGTCAGAGAATCGACCGCTCCTTTGGAGCCGGCGTAATCGACATAGACGCCGGGCGCGCCGAGCCGCGCCGCGGTCGAGGAGACGAGCGCAATCGCGCCGCCGGCGCCGCCGAGGCTCGTCGACATGCGCCGCGCCGCTTCGCGCGCCGTCAGATAGACGCCGAGAATATTGACGTCGAACATGCGCCGCAGGCGTTCGACGCTCATGTCGACCAGGCGTGAAGCCGGAGCGACAATCCCGGCATTGGCGACCACCCCAGTCAAGGGTCCGAGCGCCGCCGTCGCGCCCTCGAAAAGCGCCGCGACATCCGCCTCAATGGCGACATCGCCGCGCAGCGCCACCGCCTTGCCGCCGGCGCGCGAAATCTCGGCGACCAGGTCATGCGCCGCACGCTCGTCGTGGAGAAAATTGACGCCGACCGTCCAGCCGCGCGACGCGGCAAGCCGCGCCGTCGCACGACCAATGCCGCGCGCGGCGCCGGTGATCAGAATGGCGCGACCACGATCGTTCACGCCAGCACTCTGCCCCCGCGTCGAGGGCAAGGCAAACCGCGCTTTGGCTTAAGCCAGGCGGCCCGACGCAACGACGGAACGGCGCAACGCGGCAATGTGTTCGCCATAGGCGGCGCGGCCGCCTTTGAACACCGCCGATCCGGCGACCAGCGCATTGGCGCCGGCGGCGACAAGCCGCGGCGCAGTCTCGCTTGTTACGCCGCCATCGACCTCGATGTCGATCGCACGTTCGCCGATCATCTGACGAACCAGCGCGACCTTGTCGACCATTTCCGGAATGAAGGTCTGGCCGCCGAAGCCCGGATTGACCGTCATCACCAGCACCAGATCGAGATGGTCGAGCACGAATTCGATCGCCGCGGGCGGCGTCGCCGGATTGAGCGCGACGCCCGCCTTTTTGCCGAGCGCGCGGATCGCCTGCAGCGAGCGGTCGAGATGGCGCGTCGCCTCGGCATGAATGGTGATGCGATCGGCGCCTGCGGTCGCGAAGGCTTCGAGAAACGGATCGCAGGGCTCGATCATCAGATGGCAGTCGAAGGTCTTTTCCGATTGCTCGCGCAAGGCGGCGACCAGCGAGGGGCCGAAGGTGATGTTGGGCACGAAATGCCCATCCATAATGTCGAGATGGATCCAGTCGGCGCCCGCCGCCGACACATCGCGCGTCTCCTGGCCCAGGTTGGCGAAATCGGACGCCAGGATCGACGCCGCGATGACAAGGGACCTGTTGGCTGCGCTCATGACCCGTCGCTCCGGCTTGGGGCGGATTGTGTTTGAAAAACCGGTCCGGTTTCAACCCGCGACGTGAGGGAAATCCGCCGCAGCGCGCCGTTCTTCGTCCTTTCGCGCACTTTGCGCAAGCCGCCCATGGCGTTGACGCCGCCGGCGCGTCGGGCCTACAGCTTGCCGGGGCCCATGCCGGCCTAATGGCGGCCTCGCGCGAAGGGAGACGATGTGTCCGCGCCGACCGATGTCGACACTGGCGCGTCCGGCGCTCCCGACCGACCGGGCGATAAGGCCGTCGAACGCGCCTTTCGCGACATTCTGCGCTGGATCGGCGAAGACCCCTCGCGCGACGGGCTGAAGAACACGCCTTCGCGCGTCCTGCGCGCCTATCGCGAATATTTCGCCGGCTATGCGAGCGACCCAGAAGAAGCGCTACGCACGACTTTCGAGGAAGTCGACGGCTATGACGAAATGATCGTCCTGCGCGGCGTCACCTTCGAAAGCCATTGCGAACACCATCTGGCGCCGATCATCGGCCGCGCCTGGGTCGGCTATGTGCCGGATCGTCGCGTGGTCGGCATCTCCAAACTGGCGCGGGTCGTCGATATCTATTCGCGACGATTGCAGATTCAGGAACGGCTGACAGCGCAAATCGCCAATTCGATCGAGAGCGTGCTGCAACCGCATGGCGTCGCGGTGGTGATCAAGGCGACACATCACTGCATGATGAGCCGCGGGGTCCGCCGGCACGGCGCCGATCTCGTGACCAGCCGGATGCTTGGCGTTTTCCGCGATCAGCCGACGACCCGCGCCGAGTTTTTGTCGCTGGTCGACTCGCAGAGCAATTCCTAAATCGCTTGGAGATCCTCGCATCAGAGGCGGCGCCACGATGTCGGACGCATTCCGCTACGAAGCCTATGTCATCGCCTCGGCCGACGGGATGATCGCCGACGCCAACGGCCATATGCCGGAAGCCCTGGTCAACCGCGCCGACCAGCGCTTTTTCAATGAGGCGCTCGAACGCGCCGCCGTGCTGGTCCATGGCCGCAATTCGCATGAGGGCCAAGCCAACTCGAACCGCCGTCGGCGCGTCGTCGTCACCAGCCGCACGGCGACGGTCGCCGCCGACCCCGAGCATCCGCATGCGGTGTTCTGGAACCCGCAGGGCGCGCCCTTTTCATCGGCCTGTGCGGCGCTCGGCGTCGATGGCGGCGTCGCCGCCATTCTCGGCGGCCCCGAGGTCTATCGTCTGTTTCTGAAGCTCGGCTATTGGGGTTTCCACCTCAGCCGCGCCACGCGATTGCGGGTGCCCGGCGGCCTGCCGGTCTTTGGCCGCGACAGCCTGCCGGTCGAAGCGGCGCTATCGGCGGCGGGACTGACTGCGGGGCCGGAACGCTGGCTCGATGAAAAGGCCGCCGTCTCGCTCTCGACCTGGAGCCGGCCGGCGGCGTGAGCCGGCGAGCCTAGCCGCCCAGACCCTAAGCGCCTTGGAGAAACGGCCGCGCGACCGCGGAAATGCGCTTGGCCAGTTCGATATCCTTTTCGGTCGCCTTGTCGCCCGCGTCATGGGTCGTCAGCTTGAACGACACGCGATTATAGACATTGGCGATTTCGGGATGGTGGTTCATCGCCTCGGCCTCGAAACCGAGCCGCACGATGAAGGCGACCGCCTCGCGAAACGAAGCGAGCTTGAATTCCGCCCGCAGCGCGGCGCCGTCGCGCTTCCAGTCGGGTAGCGTCTTGAGCGCCGCGTCGATCTCCTCGGCGCTCAGGGCTGTCGGCTTCGCCATGGGGCTGCTCCTTCGACGCTACGCCTCGGCCAAACCCGAAAACGCAAAGCTTGAACGCGCGAGGCCCGCGCCGGGTTCAGAACGGCAGGTCGCTTTCAAAAAGGAATATCGTCGTCGAGATCGCCGCCGCCCCCGCCGCCCGACGGGGGCGGCCGCTTGGCGTCAACCGGCGAAGCGCGGCCGAAGCTCGGCGCCCGCTCCTCGCCGCCAAAGCTGTCGCGCCCTTCGCCGCCCGCGCCGCGCGAGTCGAGCAGCGTCAATTCGCCGCGAAAGCGCTGCAGCACGACTTCGGTCGTGTATTTCTCGACGCCGGATTGATCCGTCCATTTGCGCGTCTGCAACTGGCCCTCGACGTAAACCTTCGTGCCCTTCTTGCAATATTGCTCGACGACCCGGCCGATGTTCTCGTTGAACACCACGATATTGTGCCACTCGGTCTTTTCCTTGCGCTCGCCGCTGGCCTTGTCGCGCCAGCTCTCGGAGGTCGCGAGCGAGAAATTGACGACCTTCTCGCCGGAATTGAGCGACCGAACCTGCGGGTCCTTGCCGAGATTGCCGATCAAAATGACTTTGTTGACGCTGCCGGCCATGATCCTCTCCTGTCCCGCCGCCCAAGAGCCTGCTGCCCGAGTGGCGCGCGGACGCTGCTGTGCTGAACGCTTCTAACCCAACCGAAGGCCGATCACCGCCGAAGCCTCACTTGTCCACAGCCGCAGCCTGCGGGCAGAGTTTGGCGTAAGCGAGGATCGACACTACATTCCTGTCGCGAAGGCTGCCCGCGGCGCTTCCCAATGTTCTTTGTTTGTTCTAGCATCGACGCCTGAGCGGCGCAAGCTTGGGCGCGCGATTCGAACCGTTCTCCAACGGGGTCTCATGCCGACTAAAGTTCCTTTGACGACGAAGGTTGCGGCCAATGGCAAATCCGCGCGCGGCGCGGCCCGCCCCCCGGCGCCGGTCGAGGCGCTGTTTGGCGGCCGGACGATCGCCGTCCATGGCGCACGCGAGCACAATCTGAAGAATGTCGATCTGACGATCCCGCGCGACAAGCTGGTCGTCTTCACCGGCGTTTCGGGTTCGGGCAAGTCGTCGCTCGCCTTCGACACGATCTACGCCGAGGGACAGAGGCGCTACGTCGAGTCGCTTTCGGCCTACGCCCGCCAGTTCCTCGAAATGATGCAGAAGCCGGACGTCGATCAGATCGACGGCCTGTCGCCGGCGATCGCCATCGAACAGAAGACGACCTCGAAGAACCCGCGCTCGACCGTCGGCACGGTGACCGAGATCCACGACTATATGCGCCTGCTGTGGGCGCGCGTCGGCATCCCCTATTCGCCGGCGACCGGTCTGCCGATTGAGAGCCAGACGGTGAGCCAGATGGTCGACCGGGCGCTGGCGCTGCCCGAGCGCACGCGCTTCTATCTTACCGCGCCGGTGGTGCGCGGGCGCAAGGGCGAATACCGCAAGGAAATCGCCGACTATATGAAGCGCGGATTCCAACGACTTAAGATCGATGGCAGGTTCTACGAGATCGCCGACGCGCCGGCGCTCGACAAGAAGCTGAAACATGACATCGAAGTTGTCGTCGACCGCCTGGTCGTGCGCCCCGACATGGGGAGTCGGCTGTCGGAGAGTTTCGAGACGGCGCTTGAACTGTCCGACGGTCTGGCGGTGATCGAATTCGCCGACCCGCCGGAGGGCGAGACTGCGAAGTCAGGCAGCGAGCCGACGCGCATCCTGTTCTCGTCGAAATTCGCCTGCCCGGTTTCCGGCTTCACCATCTCCGAGATCGAGCCCCGGCTCTTCTCGTTCAACAATCCGCATGGCGCCTGCCCGACCTGCGGCGGCCTCGGCTCGGAGCTGACGGTCGACGCCAGCCTCGTCGTGCCCGATCCGCGCCTGACGCTGCGCAAGGGCGCGATCGCGCCCTGGTCCAAATCGAGCTCGCCCTATTATCTGCAGACGCTGGAAGCGCTCGGCCGGCACTTCAAGTTCCGTCTCGACGCGCCCTGGGCGACCCTTTCGGAGCGGGCGAAAGACGTCATCCTGAACAGTTCCGGCGAGGAGGAAGTCCGCTTCTCCTATGATGACGGGTTGCGCGCCTATGAGGTGAAGAAGCCGTTCGAAGGCGTTGTGAATAATCTCGATCGCCGCTATCGCGAAACGGAGAGCGAATGGTCGCGCGAGGAGATCGAGCGCTTCATGACCGCGACGCCCTGCGAGGCGTGCCATGGCTTCCGCCTCAAGCCGGAAGCGCTGGCGGTCAAGATCGATGGCAAGCACATTGGCGAAGTCAGCTTGCTCTCGGTCAAGGCAGCGATCGCCTGGGCGAAGGCCCTGCCTCAGGCGCTCGACGCCAAGCGCAATGAGATCGCCCATCGCATCCTCAAGGAAATCGGCGACCGGCTGACCTTCCTCTCCGATGTCGGGCTCGACTATCTGACCCTGGCGCGCGGCTCGGGCACGCTGTCGGGCGGCGAAAGCCAGCGCATTCGGCTGGCCTCGCAGATCGGCTCGGGGCTGACCGGCGTGCTCTATGTGCTCGATGAGCCGTCGATCGGTCTGCACCAGCGCGACAATGCCCGGTTGCTCGACACGCTGCGCCGGCTGCGCGGGCTCGGCAACACAGTGATCGTCGTCGAGCATGACGAGGACGCGATCCTGGCCGCCGATTATGTCGTCGACATCGGTCCTGGGGCCGGCGTGCATGGCGGCGAAATCATCGCCAAGGGCTCACCTGAGGAGATCGTCGCCGATCCCAATTCGCTGACCGGGCAATATTTGTCGGGCGTCCGTTTCGTGCCGACCCCGGCGCGCCGCCGTGTCGCCGCGCCCGGCGCGGAACTTAAAATCATTGGGGCGCGCGGCAATAATCTCAAAAACGTCACCGCCGCGATCCCACTCGGCAGCTTCACCTGCGTCACCGGGGTGTCCGGGGGCGGCAAATCGACCCTGATCGTCGACACGCTCTACAAGGCGGCCGCGCGGCGGCTCAATGGCGCGAGCAATCCGCCCGCCCCGCATGATGAAATCGAGGGGATGGAGAAGCTCGACAAGGTCATCGACATCGACCAGTCGCCGATCGGCCGCACGCCGCGCTCCAATCCGGCGACCTATACCGGCGCCTTCACGCCGATCCGCGAATGGTACGCCGGCCTGCCCGAGGCCAAGCAGCGCGGCTATCAGGCCGGGCGTTTCTCGTTCAACGTCAAGGGCGGCCGCTGCGAAGCCTGCCAGGGCGACGGCGTCATCAAGATCGAGATGCATTTCCTGCCCGACGTCTATGTCACCTGCGACGTCTGCAAGGGCAAGCGCTACGACCGCGAAACTTTGGAAGTGAAGTATCGCGACAAGTCGATCGCCGACGTGCTTGATATGACGGTCGAAGAAGCGGCCGATCTCTTCAAGGCCGTGCCGGCGATCCGCGACAAGATGGAGACGCTGAAGCGCGTCGGCCTCGGCTATGTGAAGGTTGGCCAGCAGGCGACCACCCTATCGGGCGGCGAAGCCCAGCGCGTCAAACTGGCCAAGGAATTGTCGCGCCGCTCGACCGGGCGCACGCTTTACATTCTCGACGAGCCGACCACCGGTCTGCATTTCCATGACGTCGCGCAATTGCTCGACGTGCTGCATGAGCTGGTCGACCAGGGCAACACCATGGTCGTCATCGAGCATAATCTCGAAGTGGTGAAGACCGCCGACTGGATCGTCGATATGGGTCCGGAAGGCGGCGACGGCGGAGGCGAAATCGTCGCCTCGGGCACGCCCGAGCAGATCGTCCGCAACCCGAGGAGCCATACGGGCCGTTATCTCAAGCCGGTGCTCGACCGCCGGCCGGCCAGGAAGGCCAAGGCGCAGGCGGCGGAGTGAGGACGGGAGCGCCGCAAAAACGCCCCCTAGCCGGGTTCACTGCCGTCTTCGCATTGGTGATTTCGGGGCTCGCCGCGAGACTTCGCTTTAAGGAGGCGCACGCATGTCGGACCCGTCCCTTTCGCTGGCGCCGCACGTCGCGCCCGAGCCCACCCGGCGCGATTTTCTCTTTCTCGCCACCGCCTCGGTGGCGGGGGTCGGCGCGGCGGCGACGCTGTGGCCGCTGATCGACCAGATGAACCCCGACGCGACAACTGAGGCCGCCGGCGAACCGATCGACATCGACATCAGCCAGATCCAGCCCGGCCAGCAGATCGTCACGCTGTGGCAGTCGCATCCGGTCTTCATCGTCAATCGCCCGCAGCCGGCCCTCGACGCGCTCAAGACCGCCGAGCATCTGGCGCTACTCTCCGATCCCGACTCGACCGCGCGCCAACAGCCCGATTACGCGACCAACTGGAGCCGTTCGCTCAAGCCGGAGTTCCTGGTGCTGGTCGGCGTCTGCACGCATCTTGGCTGCATCCCGAAATTCTTTCCCGCGCCTAGCCCGACCGAACCGGCGCCCAATTGGCCGGGCGGCTATTTCTGCCCGTGCCACGGCTCGAAATACGATCTCGCCGGTCGCGTCTTCCTCGGCGTTCCGGCGCCCTATAATCTGCCGGTTCCGCCCAATCATTTCGTCGATGACAAGACGCTTCGCGTCGGCGAAAACCCGCCCGGCGCAAATTTCGACTTCGGTTCGATCCTGCAGGTGTGAGGACGGCCCGCCGCCTCAGGCGCCCTTTCGCATCCGCCGCTCGGCGAGAAATTCGCGCAGTCCAGCCTCGCCGCGCGGCGTCGTCCAACGGTGGTTCCAGGCGAAGATCGGCCGCAGCAGCGGTGAGAGCCGCCTGAGGATCGGCCGCAACACCGTCACCTGCCAGACGACATCGACGCCGACCCCATCCTCCGTCTGCGACAGGGTCGCCGTCCACAACCCGTCGAAATCGCCAGCGGTCCTCACCTGGACGCGCCGGTCGGGATCGAGCGCGGTCGCCTCGACAATGAAATTGAGCTCATAGGGAAGAAAGCCGCGCGCCCGCACCCGCAGGCGGTCGCCGACCCTCGGCGCCGGATTGTCGCCGAGCTTGACCGCGTCGAGATAGACGCCTTTCCACCATTGGGGCAGCAATTCCCCATGCGCCAGGACATCATAGACCTCGGCGATGGTGGCGCCGGGAATCTCCCAGCGCTCGTCGAAACGGAAGACGTTGGAGGGCATCGGCGGCTCGCTTCGGCAGAGGGCGTCGGTCAGGCGATCATGCCGAAGAGGTCCGCTCTTGACCATCGCGGCCCTCGGACTTGATTTCATACCGACTGGTCGGTAGCATGGGTGGCGAGCGTGTTCGACGCGACGGGAGGGACGATCATGGCGACGGCGCATGCGCGCGCCCTGGCGGCGCGGGGATCGGAGGAGCGGCTGCTGACGGCCGCCATCGACGCCATTCGCGCCAAGGGCTATTCGGCGACCCGGGTCGAGGACATCTGCGACGCTGCCGGTCTGACCAAGGGCGGCTTCTTCCATCATTTCGCCAGCAAGGAGGCCTGTGCAATCGCCGCCGCCGCGCATTTTTCTGCGCGGGCCGACGCGCTGTTCGACGCCGCGCCCTATCGCGCCCTGCCCGACCCGCGCAATCGCGTGCTCGGCTATATCGATTTTCGCAAGGCGATCCTGCAGGGCGAGCTTGCGCAGTTCACCTGCCTGCTCGGCACAATGGTCCAGGAAGCCTACGCGACCCATCCCGCCATTCGCGAAGCCTGCGACCGCTATATCAGCGCCCATGCCGAGCGGCTGGTCGGCGATCTCGCCGCCGCCAAGGCGCTCTGCGATCCCAATGCGACCTGGACGCCCGAAAGCCTTGCGCTCTACACCCAGGCCGTGCTGCAGGGCGCGTTCGTGCTCGCCAAGGCGAAGGGCGGCCCGAAAGTCGCCGCCGACTGCCTCGATCATCTCACCCGCTATCTGGAAGCGCTGTTCGCCAATCGCGCGCTGGCGAACTGAGGGCGAGCGACAATGAGCTTGACCTCGACATGGAACTGCTACGATAGCATTGCTCACATAAGCGATGAATTGCGCGCGTTGCGAGTCTCGCCGGTCGACCTCGTCGCCGCGTCGTTGCGCCAAATCGAGCGCCTGCAACCCGAGCTCAACGCCTTCATCACGGTCGCCGCCGACAGCGCGACGCAAGCGGCCGCGACGGCGGAGCGTGAAATCAAACAAGGCAAGTGGCGCGGGCCGCTGCATGGCGTCCCCGTCGCGGTAAAGGATTTCTACGACACCGCGGGGATCAGGACGACCGCCGGTTTCGAACCCTTCAAGCATCGCATCCCCGGCCGCGATGCGGCGGCGGTCGCGCGGCTGAAGGATGCCGGCGCGATCATCCTTGGCAAGACGAACATGCACACGCTCGGGATGGGGACGACCGGACTCGAAAGCGCCTTCGGACCCGTGAAGAATCCGTGGAATGCCGATTTTATCGCCGGCGGTTCGTCGAGCGGCTCGGCGGCGGCCATCGCCAGCGGCCTGTGCTGGGCGACACTGGACACCGACGCCATCGGCTCCTGCCGGCTGCCGGCGGCCTGTTGCGGCGTCGTCGGCTTCAAGGGGACCTATTCGCTGATCGATATGAGCGGCATACTTGAGGGCGAACAACCGCCGGGCGACGACATCATCTGGCTGTCCCACGCGGCGATCACCGCTCGCACGGTCAAGGATGCAGCGCTTGTTCTCGACGCGCTCGCCGAACGGGATGGCGGCGCGCGCGCCACATCATTTGCCGACGGTCTCGATCATGACGCAGATCTGCGGATCGGCATCGCCGACAATCTCGATCCCGACCCGGAGGTTGCAGAGGCCTTCGCCCAGGCGGCCGCGACGATCCGTGGCCTCGGTCATAGAGTCAGCGCCGCCGCGGCGCCATCGGTCGATCTCGGCGGAGGCGTGGGCGGCATCGCGGCCGATCGCCGGACGGTCGCCGATCGCCATTTTCGCGACATCGACCTCATCGTGCTGCCGACCAATCCGCAGGCGACTCCACGCGTCGAAACGGCGCGCGCCAATCCGCTCGCGCTGCCGCCGGACTATACGATGTTCGCCAATTATTTCGGATTGCCGGCGATCAGCGTCCCCTGTGGGTTTGACCGGCGCGGACTGCCGCTGGGGCTGCAAATTGTCGGCAGGCCCGGAGAAGACGCATCGGTGCTATGGATGGCGCATCGTTATCAATGCGCGAGCGGTTTCATCGACCGGCGTCCTTCCGTCTGAGCGAAGATGGAAGGAAGCGCCGACCAGGCGGGCCGCGTCATGAAAGCTGTGCTGGCGATGGATAGATTGGACATCGCCGCCGTTTAACGGGCCGCCGGCCCAATTGAGGAGACGCCACGATGACCGACGCCAAAACCATGAGCCCCGCCGGCAAGTTCGTCTGGTATGACTGGATGGGCGACAACGTTAAAGCCGCCGAGGACTTCTACACCCATGTCGTCGGCTGGAACGCGCGCGATCCCCAGATGCCGGGCGCGCCGGCCTATACGATTCTGTCGGCTGGCGATTACGGCGTCGGCGGCTTGATGGCGATCCCGGCCGACGCCAAAGCGATGGGCGCACGCCCCTGCTGGACCGGCTATATCTGGGTCGAGAATGTGGACTCTGCGGCGGCCAAGCTGACCGCCGCCGGCGGGGCCGTGAGGCGCCCACCCAGCGACATTCCCGGCGTCGGCCGCTTTGCGGTCGTCACCGACCCGCATGGCGCCCATTTCATCCTGTTCCGCGATTCCGGCGGCAATCCGCCGCCCGACCCCGCCCCCGACACGCCCGGCCTCGTCGGCTGGCGCGAGCTTCACGCCGGCGACGGCGTCAAGGCGTTTGAGTTCTATTCGAGCCAGTTCGGCTGGACCAAGCGCCACGGCATGGATATGGGCGCAATGGGCGTCTATCAGCTCTTCGGCTTCGCCGGGAGCGACAGCGACGCCGGCGCGATGATGACCCGCGCGCCGCAGACGCCGGGCCCATTCTGGCTCTATTATTTCAACGTTGCCACACTCGACGCCGCGGTCGATCGCGTCAAGGCGAAGGGCGGCAAAATCGTCAACGGGCCGATGGAAGTGCCCGGCGGGCAATGGATCGTGCAGGCGCTCGATCCCGAGGGCGCGATGTTCGCGCTGGTTGCGCCCAAGCGTTGACGATTCGCTAGTAAGCGCGCACGGCCTCGCGGCGCCAACGCCGCGCGGCCGGCGCGTGAGTTTCGATGAGGGGAATTGCGATGCGGGTAATGGTCATCGTCAAGGCGACGACGGATTCCGAGGCCGGCAAAATGCCGAGCGCCGAGCTTCTGGCGGCAATGGGCGCCTTCAATCAGAAGCTGATCGCCGCCGGTGTGATGCTCGACGGCGGCGGGCTCAAGCCGACCGCACAGGGCGCGCGCGTCGCCTTCAACGGCGCGGACCGAACGGTGAAGCGCGGCCCCTTCGGCGTCACCGGCGAACTCGCCTCGGGCTATTGGATCTGGAACGTCAGAGACCTCGATGAGGCGATCGACTGGGTCAAGCAGTGCCCCAATCCGATGCCCGGCCCGTCGGAGATCGAAATCCGCCCCTTCTACGAAATGACGGACTTCGCCTGACCTTTCCCCTGCCCTGGCGCCGCGCGCCCTTCTGAGCGCGGGCGATCTGTCCTATGCTCCGCGCCAAATGGGGCGGAGGGGACGATGACCAAGGGCAGACTGCCGGCGGCGACGGTCAGTTTCGTCAGCCAAAAGGGCGGGGTCGGCAAAAGCGCTTTGGCGCGGCTCTTCGCGGTCGGCGCGGCGCATCGGGGCAAGCGCGTGCTGCTCGCCGATTTCGATCTCGAGCAACTCACCTGCGTCGAATGGAACGCGGCGCGGCTGCGCGCGGCAATCGAGCCCGACATCGACGCGCGCGCTTTCAAGAGCCTCAAGAAGCTGCGTCACGCCGAAGTCAACGTCGATTTCATCGTCGCCGACACGCGCGGACTGGCCGACGATCTGACCAAGGAGCTCGCCGAGGAGAGCGACGTCGTCTTCCTGCCGACGGGCACCTCCTACGACGATCTCAGACCGACGCTGGCGCTCGCCCATCGGCTCGCCAAACGCGGCGCCGAGGGGCGCATCGTCATGGTGCTGTCGAAAGTCGGCCGCTCGGATTCGCAGGCGGCGCGCGCGGTCGAGACCATCGCCGAGGCCGGTTTCGAATTGCTCGGCGAACATTGGCCGCTGCGCGACGGTTTTCAGGCCGATCTCGACGCCGGCCGCGCTGGCCGCGAGACGCGCTACCCGCAATTGCGCGAAATCGCGGAAAAGATGGAGAACGCGCTGTTCAAGCGCGCCGAGGCCGCCAAGCCGCGCGCGTCCGCCGCGGCGGCTTAGAGGCGTTTCGGCGCGCGCCTAGCCGACGATGTCGTTGCCGGGGAAGAACTGCGCGATTTCGACCATCGCGGTCGCCGGCGCGTCGGAGCCGTGAACCGAATTCTCGCCCATCGACAGCGCGAATTCCTTGCGGATCGTGCCTTGCGCCGCTTTCTCGGGATTGGTCGCGCCCATCACGTCGCGATAGCGCTGGATCGCGTTTTCGCCCTCCAGCACCTGCACCACCACCGGCGCAGCGGTCATCATCTCGACCAGCTCGCCGAAGAACGGGCGCTCGCGATGCACGCCATAGAAGGCCTCGGCCTGGGCGCGCGTCATATGCACGCGCTTCTGGGCGATGATGCGCAACCCGGCCGCCTCGATGCGGGCGTTGACCGCGCCGGTCAGATTGCGGCGCGTGACGTCGGGCTTGAGGATGGAGAAGGTGCGTTCGAGGGCCATGGGCGCTTTCGTAGTTGGGAAATCGCCGCGCTTATAGCGGCGGGCAATGACAGCGGCAAGGCGATGGTCAATCCCCCTGCCCCTCACCCTGCCTCTCCCCGCGTTGCGGGGAGAGGAGACGGCAACATTGAGCGTCCTTCCCCTCTCCCCGCCCTTATCGGGGAGAGGTAGGGTGAGGGGCTTGGGGGAATGGCCGCGATCAAGGAGACGAAGCCGATGCGCGGACTTCGCGTATTGGAGATACGACGCGCGCGCGAATTGCGCAGACTCTCGCCAGCGGCCGAGCGCATCCTGTGGTCGCGTCTGAAGAGCCGCGGGCTGCAAGGCGCCAAATTCGTCCGCTCGGAACCGATCGGTCCCTATTTCGCCGACTTCGCTTGCCGCGCTGCGAAGCTTGTCGTCGAAATCGATGGCGAAACGCATTCGAGCGATGAAGAGATCGCGCACGACCGCCGCCGCAGCGCATTTTTGCAAACCCAAGGCTATCGGGTGCTGCGTTTCGCCAACGCGCAGATTTACGAGAACGTCGAGGCAGTGCTGGATGAGATCGCCCAGGCGCTGACGGAATCATCGGGAAAGGCGGACTGAGCGCGCTTTTCCCCCCGCCCCTCACCCTGCCTCTCCCCGCGTTGCGGGGAGAGGAGGTGCGAAGAGCGGCGCGTGATCACAGTCGCAAGTCGGGGCGCCGCCCTTCCCCTCTCCCCGCCCTTGGCGGGGAGAGGTAGGGTGAGGGGCGCGGGTGGTTAGCCGCGCCGCCCAATTGCAAACCGATAAGCCGAACATGCTCATCGCCGTCACCCGCCTTCCCGGCGCAGGCCCGCTTACTTTTGCGGTCGAAGTCGCGCAGGGCGCGGGCGCGACGCGCCATCGCGTGACGGTCAGCGCCGGGGACTGCGCGCGGCTTGCGGGAGACGCAACTCCCGAACGGCTCGTCGAAGCGGCGTTTCGCTTTCTGCTCGACCGCGAGCCGAAAGAGTCGATCCTGTCGCGCTTCGATCTCAGCGCAATCGCCCGCTATTTTCCGGAATTCGAGCGCGAGTTGCCGCGCTATCTCACGGCTTAGGCGCAATCCCCGGCCCCTCACCCTGCCTCTCCCCGCGTTGCCGGGAGAGGAGGTGCGAAGAGCGGCGCGTGTCCACAGTGGCAACGCGAGGCGTGCTGCATCCTTCCCCTCTCCCCGCCTTTGGCGGGGAGAGGTAGGGTGAGGGGCGCGGGTGATTAGCCGCCCCGCTCTTTCCGCAGCTTCTCCCAATAGTCGAGCCGCTTTCTGATCTCGCGCTCGAAGCCGCGTTCGACGGGCATGTAGAATTGCTGGCGGCCCAGCGCGTCGGGCCAGTAATTCTGGCCGGAGAAAGCCTCGGGCTGATCGTGATCGTAGAGATAGTCGGCGCCGTAGCCCTCCTGGCGCATCAGCTTGGTCGGCGCGTTGAGAATGGTCTTGGGCGGCGGCAGCGAGCCCTTGGCTTGGGCGGTCGCGCGCGCCGCCGAGAAGGCGGTGTAGAGCGCGTTGGATTTCGGCGCGGTCGCGACATAGACGACGGCTTGCGCAATCGCCAATTCGCCCTCGGGGCTCCCGAGAAAATCATAAGCGTCCTTGGCCGCGTTGGCGACGACCAGCGCCTGCGGATCGGCGAGCCCGATGTCCTCGCTCGCCATCCTCACCACGCGTCGCGCCAGGAACAGCGGGTCTTCACCGGCATCCAACATGCGCGCCAGATAATAGAGCGCCGCATCGGGATCGGAGCCGCGCACGCTTTTGTGTAGCGCCGAGATCAGATTGTAATGGCCTTCCTGCGCCTTGTCGTAGATCGGCGCGCGACGCTGCACGACGGCGACCAGACCGGCGGGATCGAAAATCTCGCCCGCGCGCGCAGCGCGCCAGACTTCCTCGGCCAGCGTCAACGCGGCGCGCCCGTCACCGTCGGCCATTTGAACGAGCGTCGCCCGCGCGGCTTCGTCGAGCGGCAGCGCTTTCTCGACCACGCTCTCGGCGCGCGCGATCAGCTTCTCGATCGCCGCGGCGTCGAGCGGCTTGAAGACCAGCACGCGGGCGCGCGACAGCAAGGCGGCGTTGAGTTCGAAGGAGGGATTTTCGGTCGTCGCGCCGATCAGCGTGATCGACCCGTCCTCCATCACCGGCAGAAAGGAATCCTGCTGCGCGCGATTGAAGCGGTGAATCTCATCGACGAAGAGCAGCGTCGCGCGGCCGGTGCTGCGCCGCCCGCGCGCGGCGTCGAAAATCTTCTTCAGTTCGGCGACGCCGCTATGGATCGCCGACACCTGGACGAATTCCGCGTCGGCCTGTTTGCCGATCAGCCGCGCCACCGTCGTTTTGCCGGAGCCTGGCGGCCCCCAGAAAATCATCGAGCCGAGGCTGGCCGCGGCCAGCATGCGGGTCAGCGCGCCGTCGGGACCGGTCAGATGCTCCTGTCCCGCGACTTCGTCGAGGCTTTGCGGCCTGAGGCGCTCAGGCAAAGGCGGCGGCGGTTCGAGCGGCGCGAAGAGATCGGAGGCGGCCATGGGATTTCTCTACTCCGCGGAGGGCGCAAGTCCAGCCTAAGACCGAATTCCAGCCTCTCGCCATGCTTGCCGGCGCGGCGACGAAAGACCATCCTTGGCCGCATGACCAATCCCGCCGCAAACCGTCTCTTCGGCCTGCCGACCGCGCCCGCGCAAGAGGTCGGCCTGTCGGCCCCGGCGCTGGCGCGGATCGGCGAAACAATGACGCGCGAAATCGCCGAGCGCCGCATGCCGGGCGTTTCGCTGCTCATCTCGCGACGCGGCAAAATCGCCTATAGCGAGCGCTTCGGCGCGCTGCGGCCGGGCGGTCCGGCGATGCCGCAGGACGCGATTTTCCGCATCTATTCGATGACCAAGCCGATCGTCGCCGTCGCCGCCATGACGCTGGTCGAGGAAGGGCGGCTGCTGCTTGGCGATCCCTTGAGCAAATACCTGCCGGCTTTCGCTGCGATGAAAGTCGGCGTCGAACGCGGCGGCGCGCTCGAACTCACGCCGGCCCGCCGGCCGATCCTCATCCATGATCTGTTTCGCCACACATCGGGACTGACTTACAGTTTCGCCGGCGGCTCGGCGGTGCAGCGGTTGGTCGCGCAAGCCGACATCGTCAATATCTCCCACCCGATCGCCGAGCAGATCGACCGGCTCGCCGCCTTGCCCCTGCAGCGCCATCCCGGCGAGGCCTTCGAATATGGCCTGTCCTTCGACGTGCTCGGCCGTGTTCTCGAAGTCGTCTCCGGACTGCGGCTCGGCGAATTTCTCCACCGGCGCGTGCTGGCGCCGCTCGGCATGACCGACACGGGTTTCTTCACGCCGGCGGAAAAACGCGCGCGCCTCGCCGAGCCGTTTTCCTATGAGACGCTGCGCGCCAACAAGATCGACCTCATCGACGGGAGCGCCACGCCGCCCTTCGAAATGGCGGGCTCCGGCCTCGTCTCGACGATCGGCGACTTTGCGCGTTTTCTCGCGATGATCGAGGGCGGCGGCGCGCTCGAAGGCGTGCGTATCCTCGGGGCCCGCACGCTCGCCTTTATGACGAGCGATCAACTCGGGCCCGATGTCGATCGCAGCAATCCCTTTCTCGTTCCCGGTCACGGCCACGGGCTTGGCTTCGCGGTGCGCATCGCGCCGGGGCTGGCGCCGACCGCCGGGTCGGTCGGCGAATTCGCCTGGGGCGGCGTCGCCGGCACGGCCTTCTGGGTCTCGCCGCGCGACGAATTGAGCGCGATCCTGATGCTGCACGCGCCCGAGGATTATCTCCGCCCACGCCTGCTCTATCGCAACATGGTCAATGCGGCGATCCTCTGAGCGCGCTTCACCAGACGCCCAAATTCACCAGACGCCAGTGTTGGGCATCGAGGTCCAGGGTTCGGCCGGCGCGAGCGCCTGCCCTTCTTGCAACAATTCGATGGAAATATTGTCGGGCGTGCGGATGAAGGCCATGTGGCCGTCGCGCGGCGGCCGGTTGATCGTCACGCCGGCTTTCATCAGCCGCTCGCAATAGGCGTAGATATTGCCGACGCGATAAGCGAGATGGCCGAAATTGCGCCCGCCCGTATAGGTTTCCGGATCCCAATTGTGCGTCAATTCGAGCAGCGGCGCCTGGCTCGTCTCGGCGTGCTCGACATCGCCGGGCGCGGCGAGAAAGACGAGCGTGAAACGTCCGCGCTCATTGCGCGTGCGGCGCACTTCGACCAGGCCCATCTTGTCGATGAAAAAATTGAGCGACGCCTCCAGGTCGCTGACCCTGATCATTGTGTGAAGATATTCCATGGTCGCTTTCCTCCGGCGGTTTGCCACCCGACGACGGGCGGGGCATAACAGCGCCGTTTCCGACGCCTGATCGCTTTGACCTTGCCGCGGGCGCAACGGCGACAAGACGCCAACGATACAACGTCCTGATGTCCTCCGTCGTTCAAATTGACGCCAACGCGCGCCTGAAGCGCCGCGCCGCGATCGCTTCGGTCGCCGCGAGCGTCTTGATGACGCTCATGAAATTCGCCGCCGGCTTGATGACCGGATCGCTCGCGCTGCTTTCCGAGGCCGGACATAACGGGCTCGACATCGCCGCCAGCGGCCTCACCTATTTCGCGGTGCGGGAAGCCGATAAACCGCCTGACGAGGACCATCCTTTCGGCCATGGCAAGATCGAGGCGGTCGCCGCGCTGGCCCAGACCGGCTTTCTCTTCGCCCTCGCCGTCGGCGTCGTCGTTGTGGCGGTGCGGCGGATCGGCGAAGCGGCGGCCCCGGTCGACGCCAATCTCTTCGCCTTTGCGGCGATCCTCATTTCGATCGCCATCGATCTGGCGCGCTGGCGCGGCCTCACCGCCGTCGCCAAGCGCACCCAGAGCGACGCGCTCGCCGCCGACGCGCTGCATTTCTCCAGCGATCTCGTCGCCTCGATCCTGGTGCTGGTCGGTCTCGGCGCCACCCGCGCCGGCGTGCCGCACGCCGATGCGCTCGCCGCCATCGGCGTCGCCGGATTCATCGGCGTCGCGGGGTTTCGGCTTGGCCAGCGCACCATCGACGCCCTGATCGACGCCGCCCCGAAAGGCGTGGCGGGCGCGCTGCGCCGCACGGTCGAGAATGTGCCGGGCGTCGCCGGAACGGATTTCATCCGCCTGCGCCGGAATGGCCCCAAGGTGGTTGGCGATCTCGGCCTCTTCGTGTCGCGCACGATTCCGCTCGAACGCGTCGCCGCGATCAAATCCGAGGTGGTCGCGGCGATTCACGCCAGTCTGCCCGAGGTCGACGTCACCGTCACCGCCAATCCGCTGGCGCTCGACGACGAGACCCTGCTCGAATTGATTCTGCTGATCGCCGGGCGCCGCCATCTCTTCGTTCATCATCTCGTCGTTCAGAATGTCGATCAGCGCAAGTCGGTGACTTTCGATCTTGAAGTCGACGGAAGGATGAGCCTCGCCGCAGCCCATGACATCGCCAGCCAGCTCGAAGACGCGATCGCCGCCGAGATCGGCCGCGACATCGAAATCGAAACCCATATCGAGCCGCTGGAGACGCGCGAGCTCGGCGGTCATCAGGCCGATGCGGCGACAACCGAGCGCATCGCCGCCTCTCTGACGCGCAACGCCAAGCTTGGCGGCGCGCTGAGGGATGTTCACGACGTAAGGGTGCGCAAAATCTCCGGCGGCTATTACGTCATCTTCCATTGTCGGGCTGACGCCAGCCTGACAGTTGCGGCCACTCATGAGCGCGTCGACGCGCTGGAACGCGCGCTGCGCGCGGAATTCCCCGAAGTGACCCGCGTCGTCAGCCACGCCGAACCGGCGCGCTGAAGCGACCCGAGCGTCACAAAGGCGACGCGCCACCTTCATTCGACAGCCTAAGTCGCGCTGCGCCCGATTGCGCACGCGCCCAAAGCGATTATGGTCGCTAAGCAACAAAGTGGCCTGATTCGCCGCCATGAATTTCGACGATGACGCCCCGGATCTCAGAAGCGCTCACGTCATCGTGGTGGGCAACGAGAAGGGCGGCGCGGGCAAGTCGACGATCTCGATTCATCTCGCCGTCGCTCTGCTCAAGGCGGGCCACAAGGTCGCCTGCATCGATCTCGACACGCGTCAGCAAACGCTGACCCGCTTTTTCGAAAACCGCAGATCATGGGCGGCCAAAGCCGCTTGGCCGATCGAATTGCCGCGCCATTGCGCGATGGGGCGCGGGGAATCGAGCGATGTGCGCACCAATGAGGCGCATGAATTCGGGCTTTTCGCTGAGGCGATCGGCGCGGTGGAGCATGATTACGAATTCGTCGTGATCGATACGCCGGCCTCCGATTCCTATCTGATGCGGCTCGCCCATTCGCTCGCCGACACATTGGTCTCGCCGCTCAACGATAGTTTCATCGACGTCGACGTCTTTTCCCGCGTCAATCACGACCGCTCCCAGCGCGGCGCGGTCGCCCATTACGCCGATCTGGTGCTGGAGGCGCGGCGGCGCCGCCGCCAGGTCGACAATGGCGTGATCGACTGGATCATGGTTCGCAATCGCATGGCGACATTCGCCAGCAACAACGCCCGTCAGGTCGCGCTCAGCATTTCGCGCATGGCGGGCGAGTTGCGCTTTCGCGTCGCCGACGGCCTGCACGACCGGGTGATCTTCCGCGAACTCTTCCCGATCGGCCTGACCGCGCTTGATCCGATCGAACAGGCCGCCGCCGGTTTGAGCAGTTCGCAGAATGCGGCCAGGCGCGAGATCGACGGTCTGCTCACCGCGCTCGACCTGCCGGGCCGCGCGCCGGGCATCGAACATATGGAAGCGCGCCGCCTCTGGCACGACCGGGTGGCGAACTACTATCGCGAGCTCGGCGCGGCCGGCTAAAAGGGCGCCGTCACCCGGACTTTACCCCATGCCAAGCCCTCGCCCGGCGATCTCGGTCGTCATTCCGACCCGCAACCGCCACGCCATGCTCGCCGAGGCGATTGGCTCGGTTCTGCGCCAGGATTGGCGCGACCATGAGATTGTCGTGGTCGACGACGGCGAGGGCGCCGCCGATTTTCTCGCCCGGCGCTTCGCTCAAACGCCCGCCATCCGCTGCGCCGACAATCGCCATAGCGGCCAAGTGCGCGCCCGCAATCTCGGCGTTTCCCTGGCGCGTGGCGACATCGTCGCCTTTCTCGACGACGACGATCTCTGGGGTTCGCCGGCCTATCTCGGCGCCGTCCGCGCGGCCATCGCCGGCGACAATGCCGCAAGCGTCGCGTCGGGCGAAATCGTCACCATCGACGGCGATCTCAAGCCGATCGAGACCATTCCCTTCGCGGCGCGCACGGATCCGCAATCGATCCGCGCCGACAATAAGATTCTCGTTTCCGGCTTCGCCTTCGCCCGTACGCTGAGCGAACGCCTCGGCCCCTTCGACGAAATCATGCCGATCTATTGGGATTGGGACTGGTACCTTCGGCTACATGAGGCCGGCGTCGTCTTTCATGACCTCGGACCGCAGGACGTGAAAATTCGCGTCCACGCTGAGGCGACCTCCCGCCCCGACCAGTCGGAATTGCGCCGACAAGATCTTGGCCGGCTCAGCGCCAAACACGGGCTCGGGCCGCTAACGCTGCGCAATCACGAGAGCATCGCGCGCGACGAAGCGACCGGCGAGCCGGCATAGCGCGGCGGAATCGCGTCGTTTTTCAGCGCCGCAACCACGCGTTAGGGTTAATCCGAAATTAAGGTCTCTCGGCCAAGTTCTGCTTTGGGCTTCGCGCGACCGCCGCGCGCCCGATGCGAGAGGAACGAGCCGATGAAGACCCCCGTCGCCGCCGCACTCGCCAGTGTTGCGCTGGCCAGTCTTGCAGCGGCTTCGACGCCGACATTCGCCGCCGACCTTTTCGGTCCGGCCGCGCCCCCCATGTCCTTTCCCGCCAGCGAAAGCCCGACCGCCGAAGTCGGCTCGAACTGGTATTTGCGCGGCGACCTCGGCGCCTCGGCCGATCAGGCGCCGAGCTTCTCGATGGCCGCGATCTCGATGCCGACCGGCGGAGGCTTCCTCCCCTACTCGACGAACATCGGCTCCTCGAAGCCGCATGACGACTTCTCGGCCGACATCGGACTCGGCTATCGCTACAATAATTGGCTGCGCTTCGAGGGCACCTACGAATATCGCAGCGCCGCCTCCGGCAAGAACCTCAACAGCGTGCTGTGTCCGACCGCGCTGACCCCCGAGCCCGCCGCCGGGCCGCCTTTCAACGGCTATCTCTATGACACGACCGGCGCCACGACGAGCGTCTGCACCGGCGCGCTCGATCTGACGCGTCGCAACTCGACGGCGATGGCCGCCGCCTATCTCGACCTCGGCAACTATTGGGGCGTGACGCCCTATGTCGGCGGCGGCGTCGGACTGAACGCCGACATGATCTCCGGCAACGTCGGCTACACCGTCAATGCGACCGGCCTTCCCTACAACGCGAATCTGACCGCCCCAACCGGCCCCGGCACGCCGCCCCAAGTCTGGGTCAACAGCGCCGGGACGGTTCTACCGACCCAGCCCAACATCGGCTTCACCAATCAGAACTGGAACCATACGATCAACGCGACTCACTACAGCATGGCGTTTGCATTGATGGCCGGCTTCGGCGTTGCGCTCTCGCCCAGCGCGACGCTCGACATCGGCTATCGCTACCTCAATGCCGGAACGAGTTCGCTGTCGATCACGCCGCAGACCGGGGCCTTCGTCAAACTGCCCAACGAGTCGCAGGAAATCCGCGTCGGCATCCGCTACATGGCGAATTAGGCCGCCAGCCTGCCGCGACCAGATTAGGCGACCGCCGCCAGAGGCGCGGCGCGCAAGCCGCGCGCCGTCTTGGGCAGGCTCACAAGCACCGCCGTGCCTTCGCCCTGGGTCGAGGTGATGCGCAGCGCGCCGCCATGCAGTTCGATCAGCGAATTGGCGATCGCCAGACCGAGACCCGAACCTTTCATGCCGTTGGCCATCGTCGTGTCGGCCTGTTCGAACGGCCGGCCGAGGCGGACTATGTCTTCAGCTGCGATTCCCGTCCCCGCATCCTCGACATAGAAATGCATCTGGTCGGTAAAGCCCTGCGCGCCGATGGTGACGACGCCGCCCTCGGGCGAGAATTTCACCGCATTGCGCAGCAGCGTGACGAGAATGCGCTCGACCGCCAGCGCGTCGGCCTCCACGGAATCGAAGGCGTTGACCTCGACCTCGATCGCCACGCGCTTCTCGCGCGCCGCCGCCGCGACATCGGCGACTGCCTTGCTGACCGCCCGTTCGATCTTGAACGGCTCGAAATTGAGGCGGATACGACCGGATTCCAGCCGCGACATATCGAGCACGTCGGTGATGACATTGAGCAGATATTCACCGCTGGCGAGAATATGGGCGCAATAGTCGCGATATTTGTCTGAACCCAGCGCGCCGAAGGTCTCGCCTTCCATCAGTTGCGAAAAGCCGATGATCGCGTTGAGCGGCGTGCGTAACTCATGGCTCATGTTGGCGAGGAATTCGGATTTGGCGCGATTGGCCATTTCCGCCCGCGCCTTCTGTTCGTGATAGCGCTCGGCGAGATCGGCCAGTTGCTGCGCCTGCGCTTCGAGCGAGCGCCGCGACTGGCGAAGCTGGGAGACGGTGGCGAGCAGTAGTTGTTCGGAGCGGAGCAGTTGCTGCTCGTGTTCCTTGAGACTGGTGATGTCGGTGCCGACCGAAACATAGCCGCCGTCGCGCGTGCGCCGCTCATTGACCTGCAGCCAGCGCCCGTCGGCGAGCCGCGCCTCATAGGTGCGCGCGTCGCCCGTTTGCAGCGCGCCTTCCGGCGCAACCTCGGTCTCGCGATCGACGAGCGGCGGCGCGCCCAGCGCGGCGAGTTCGCCATAGGCCGCGCCGACCCGCGTCGCTTCGGGCGGCAGATTGTGAAGGCGCTGATATTTCGAATTGCACAGCACCAGCCGGTTCGACGAATCCCACAAGACGAAGGCTTCCGAAATCGCCTCGATCGCCTCGCGCAGCCGCTGGTCGGCGGTCGCTGACATTTCGGCGGCGCGTTTCTGCTCGGAGATTTCGACCGCGGCGCCGACCAGGCGGCGCGCGCCGGTCGTCGGCTCGGCGACCAGTTCGGCGCGTTGACGCAGCCAGATCCAGTCGCCGTCGCGATTGCGCATGCGAAACTCGCAGTCGATCGACGGGGCGCTGGTTCGCAGCGCGCGCTCGCCGATCTTGGCCAGCGGCTCGTCGTCGGGATGAACCATGCCCTGCAATTCTTCAATCGACAGCGGGCCGATGCGCGGCGGCAGGTCGAGCAGTTCGAACATCGATTTCGACCAGGCGACCCGCCCATGAGCGAGATCCCAGTTCCACAGACCGCAACGGCCGCGGATCAGCGCGAGATCGACATGGGCGCGCGTCGTCGCCTCGGCGCGGGCGCGCGATTGGGCGCGCCGGGCCTGCAGGGCGAAGGCGCTTGTCGAGCCGATCAGCGCGCAGGAGGCCGCGCCAAGCAGCAGGATCATGATCAGCGCCGAGCGGCGCCAAGGCTTCAACAGATCGCCGATCGGCGCGACGAAGGCGACCTGACCCGTGTTGGCGCGCAGATTGCGCACCGCGGCGAAAACGTCGTCGCC
Source organism: Bradyrhizobium sp. (assembly GCA_004799435.1). Lineage (GTDB taxonomy): Bacteria > Pseudomonadota > Alphaproteobacteria > Rhizobiales > Beijerinckiaceae > Roseiarcus. Next base: position 22,474 of record SSMV01000045.1, on the reverse strand, counting down.
ATCGGCCTCGCGCACCCGCAGCGCGCCGGCTTTGTCGGCAAGAATGGTGAGCTGCTCGGCCCCGAGCAGAACGGCGAGCGGCGCGCTGGTCGCGGGCGCCGGCGGCTCTGCGGCGATCACCTGGCCATTGGCGTCGGCAAGCAGCGAGCGACCGGGGCGCAGTTCGGGATTGGCTTCCAGCACCGCCTTGAGCGCCTGGGCGGGCGACTGGCCGGGCGAAGCCGAAAGCGCCGCATCGAGGCGCTCGGCGAGCGTGGTGGCGAAAATGTCGAGCTCGCGCGCCGCGCTCGACAGCACCCGCTCACGTTCGGCGCGCAGATGCTGGAACGTCAGGGCGAATAGGAGGACAAGCATGAAGAGCGCCAGCGCCGGCGGCGCCGCGTGGCTCCAGCCGCCCAACGCACGAGGCCAGCCGAGCCCCCAGCCTCGCCGCGCCGCCGCTGGCCCCCCAAGCCGCAGACGCAAATCTCCGATTGCCGCGCTTGCACGCGTCATCGCCGTCCCCCAAGCCTACCGCAATGAATCCGGGCGATCCGCCGCTACAACCCGAATCACCTCGATAAGAATCCTTGTGAGAATCTTTGTCCAGACCTTAATGAATCCTTGACGCAAAATTTTCGCGTGGCGCAGCGGCGCCCGACTCATGGCGGCTTTCCGGACCGTTCGGACCGGGAGATTCGCCCTCGACTAACCAAGCGAACGCGAGGCGATGTCGCGCAGATCGGCCGACAGCGTCGGCGCGGCGAGAACCCGGCGCAGCGCCGCCTCGGCGCTCGCCTGCCGCTGCAGCTCGAGCGAGCGCCACGACCGCATCGCCGTCAACAGCCGGGCGGCGACCTGCGGATTGGACGGATCGAGCTCCAGCACAATGTCGGCGAGGAACTCATAACCGGCGCCGTCGGCGCGATTGAACTGTGTCGCGTTGGCGGTGAAACCGCCGATCAGCGCCCGCACCCGGTTGGGATTGCGCAACGAGAATCCATGATGCGTCATCAGCCCCCGAACGCGCTCCAGCGTCCCGGTCTCGGGGATCTGCGCCTGCAGCGCGAACCATTTGTCGAGGATCAGCGGTTCGGCGGCGAAGCGCCGGCCGAAAACCTCCAGCGCCTGCTCGCGCGCCTCGCCCGGAACCGTGGAGATCGCCGCCAGCGCCCCCAGCCGCGCCGACATATTGTCGGCTTCGTCAGCCTGGCGATGCGCGAGCGCCCCGCCCTCAAGCGGCGCGCCGGCGACATACATGGCGAGCGCCACATTGCGCAGCGCCCGGCGTCCGGCGCTTGCCGCATCCGGGGCGAAGGGCGTCGCGTCGGCCATCGCCGAATGAAGCGCGACCAGCGCCGGGCCATGGGCGCGGCCAAGCGCGCCGCGCAGGTCTTCGCGGGCGCGGTGAATCGCGTCGGGATCGACATTGACCGCCAGATCGCGGGCCAGGTCGGCTTCATTGGGCACGACCAAAGCCAGCGCTGCATAGGCGGGATCGATGCGGCCGGCGAACGCATCGGCGAGGACCGAGCCATAGGCGGCGACGAAGGCCGGCGCCGGCTCGGGCGCGCCGCCCGCCCGGATCGCCGCCACCGCGCGCAGCAACAGCCGCGTCGCCAGCGTCTGCAGGGCCTGCCAGCGATTGAAACTGTCGCTGTCGCGCGCCAGCAGGACGAGCAGATCGGCCTCGCCGAGATCGTCATCGACTTTCACCGGAGCGGAGAAGCCGCGCAGGAACGACAGGACCGGGCGGCGCTTGAGGCCGGTGAATTCAATTCGCCAGCTGCGCCCTTCAAGCGCGAAGACGCCGGCGCGCAACTCGGCCGGGCTCGCCTCCATTGACGCCAGCGCCACGTCGCCGCCCTCGGGATCGACGAGGCCGAGCGCAATCGGCATGGTCATCGGCAGCTTTTCCAATTGACCGGGCGTCGGCGCCAGCGATTGGGCGATGTCGAGGGCGAAAGCGCCGCGCGCTTCGTCCCAATTGGAGCGCACGGTCACGACTGGCGTGCCAGCCTGCGAATACCAGAGCTTGAAATTTTCGAGGTCGCGGCCGGAGCTTTCGGCGAAACAGGCGAGAAAATCCTCGACCGTCGCCGCCATGCCGTCGCAGCGCGAAAAATAGAGGTCCATGCCGGCGCGGAACGCCTCGGCGCCGATCAGCGCCCGCAACATACGGATGACCTCGGCGCCCTTCTGATAGACCGTCGCCGTGTAGAAATTGTTGATCTCGTGATAGAGCGTCGGGCGCACAGGATGGGCGAGCGGCCCGGCGTCCTCGGCGAATTGCGCCGCCCGCAATCCGCGCACGTCGGCGATGCGCTTGACCGGCGCCGAGCGCTGATCGGCGGAGAATTCCTGATCGCGAAAGACGGTCAGACCTTCCTTAAGGCAAAGCTGGAACCAATCGCGGCAAGTGATGCGATTGCCTGTCCAATTGTGAAAATATTCATGGGCGATGACGCTCTCGATACCGGAGTAATCGTCGTCGCTCGCCGTCTGCGGCGAAGCCAGGACATATTTGTCGTTGAAGACATTGAGCCCCTTATTCTCCATCGCGCCCATATTGAAATCGGAGACGGCGACGATGTTGAAACAGTCGAGATCATATTCGCGCCCGAAAGCGCGTTCGTCCCAAGCCATCGACCGTTTCAGCGCGTCCATCGCATAGGCGGCGCGCGTCTCGCGGCCGGGCTCGACATAGACGCCCAGCGCCACCCGCCGCCCCGACATGGTGACGAAACTGTCAGCGAGACAGGCAAGATCGCCGGCGACGATCGCGAAGAGATAGCAAGGCTTCTTGAACGGATCGCGCCAGATCGCCCAGTGACGCCCACCCTCGCTCTCGCCGGCGGCTTCGAGATTGCCATTGGCGAGCAGCACCGGCGCTTCTTTTCTGTCGGCTTCGAGCCGCACGCGATAGGTCGCGAGCACGTCGGGCCGGTCGGGAAAATAGGTGATGCGGCGGAAGCCCTCGGCCTCGCATTGCGTGCAATAGGCCGAGCCCGAACGATAGAGCCCCATCAGCTTGGTGTTGGCGGAAGGATCGAGAACGGTCTCGAAGCGCAGCGTGAAGGGGCGGCGCGGCGGGTCGGGCAGCGTGAAGCTGGCGGGCGAGGCCTGATAGGCCTCGGGGCCAAGCGGCGATCCGTCGAGCGCGACTGAGGCGAGCGTCAGCTCCTCGCCGTCGAATTCCAGCGCCGCGTCCGGCCGTCCGTCGGGATGCGGGCGCACGGCCAACGTCGCGACGACCCGGGTCGCGTGGCGATCGAGCGAAATGTCGAAATCGACGGAATCCACGAGGAAATCGGGGACCCGATAATCCGCGAGGCGAACAGGCTGTCCCTGGGCGGTGCGCATTCCGGCGGCCTCTCGATTGCTCCCGCGCCAGGCGGAGAGCCCCCGCCAGCCGCCTGCGTCCCCGCCCTCGCTTTTCGATCAGACGGCCGGGGCGCGCTCGCCCGCCGAGGTAGCCGTCAGGCCAAGACGGCGCAAGGCCTTTTGCAATTTCGGCGAGGGCGGCCGTCCGCTGGTGAAGACAGCCGGAAACGGACGGCTGGCGATCGTCGCCATCGCGCCGGGGCCGAGAAGCGCGTCGACCCGGCGGGCGATCGCCGGCGCCGGATCGACGAAAGTCACCGGCCAGGGCGCAAGGCGGCGCAGTGGCTCGATCAGGATCGGAAAATGCGTGCAGGCCAGCACGATCTGGTCGGTTCTGCGCCCATCCCGCTCGACGAAACAGGGCGCGATTTCGCGCGCGATATCGGAATCATTGACCGGCTCGCCGCGCAGAAACCGCTCCGCCAGCGCGGCGAGCTTGGGCGCGCCGACCAGCGTCGCGTCGCAATCGCCGGCAAAATCGCGCAGCAGGGCGCGGGTATAGTCGCGCGCCACCGTGCCGGGCGTCGCCAGCACGCTGATTATGCGACTTTGTGAGGCCTCGGCCGCCGGCTTGATCGCCGGCACCGTCCCGACAAACGGCAATGCCGGATAGGCGGCCCGTAGCGGCGCCAGCACCAGCGTCGAAGCCGTGTTGCAGGCGATGACCACGAGATCGGGCGAAAATTTCTCGATCAGCTCGGCCGTCACGGCGCCAACCCGGGCGACGAGGGCGGCTTCGCTGAGCGCGCCATAGGGAAAGAAGGCGTCGTCGGCCGCGTAAACAAGATCGAGATCGGGGCGCGTCTCGGCGATCGGCGCGAAGACGGTCAGGCCGCCGATCCCGGAATCGAACACCAGCGCGCGACGTTTTCTGTTCACCGCGACTTCGTTCATGGCCGGCATTGGACCTCGGCGACGAGGCCGCTTTCGCGCGCGACGATCTCGCCCGCCGCGAGCGCCGGCGTTGCAGCCGGCGCGGCAGGCGCGGCAAGTTGAAGAAAGGCCGCGATCGCCTCGGCGCCAATCAAGGGATAGGGCGCGGCCAGCACCACCGTCCCGACGCGCCGCGGCGGCGTCGCGATGGCCGCAACGACGCCGGCCAGCGCGCCGCTGCGATCGAAAGCCGGCGCGCCGCTCGCCCCAGCGCCAAGCGCCGCGACGATTGCGCTGCGACCATCACTCAGCGGCGCCACAGCGGCGGAACTCGCTTCGAGTTTCGCTTTGCCCCCTCCCGCCGGCGCGAGGCTCAGCGCGAGAAGATCGCTCGCCCCAGCGACCAGCGTCGGCGACTGGCCGGCGGCGAAATCGCCGCCGATCAGAACAAGCCCGCTGGCCGGATCGGACTGCAAGAGCTTGGCCGGCTTGCCGTCGAGCGTGATCGTTCCGCATTTGTCGGCCGGCAGCGCGGTCAGCGCCTCGCCGGGCGCAACGAGCAGCGCGGTCGCGGTCAATTCGGTTGCGCTCGCCATCGGACTTGGCGCGGCGCTCGCTGGGCTTGCGGTCGGCGTCGGGCGCGCGTCGGGCGACGGGCTGGGAGTTGGCGCGCTGGGCGACAACGCGCCGGCGGCAACGCGCACAACGTCAAGCGCCGAGCGGGTCGATTTCGCCCGCATGGCCGCCGCGCCATGGCTCGCCGGCGTGTCGGGGAAAGGATCGAAAGCATTGGCGATCGCCAGAGCGATCTTGTCGAAATCGGCGGCCCGGTCGGCGGGAAAGACAAAGGTGAAGCCGCGCAGCGACGGGCCCGGCGGCCAGTCCGCCGGCGCGCGCGCATAGCGCGTATAGAATCTTGCGCCCTTGTCCTGCCCGGCGACGACGAAGAACGCGCCGGCCTTCAGCGCCTTGTAAGTGACCTTGCGATCGCCGGCCTCGGCCCCGAATTGCGCGTAGAGCGCGGCGAGGCCGTCATCCTCCGCCGCAGCCGTCTTCGGCGGGCTGCGTTCGGCGAGGATCAGCGACAGCGCGCCGTCGCCGCTCTGTAGCGTCGTATCGGGGCTCGACGGCTTGAATTTTAGCAACAGCTTCATCGGCGCGCCGATGCGAACGCCGGAAATCTTGTCGTCGATCAGCGCAAAATCGACCGCCGCCTCGGCCCGCCGCGTCGCCGCTTTCAACGCGTCCAATTCGACGGGGGTGACGACCCCATCGGCGATGGCGCCGACGCTCTGTTGATAGGCGACGATGGAATCGCGCGTGCGCTTGCCGTAAGCGCCGTCGAGCGTCCCATTATAAAGTCCGAGCCAGCCGAGCGCCTCCTGGACCGCCGCGCGATCGGCTTCCGGCATCGCCACGAAGGCGCTTTTCTGCGGATCGGGCGCGGTCGCAGCGGCGGGCGCGTCAGGGGAAGCGGCCGGTTGGCTGAAAGCCAACGGCGATGCCCCGCCGATCGCCAGCGCCATGAGCAATCCGCCCGCCAGACAGCGACTTTTCCCCATGCCCACTCCCCTCGTGTCGCGCGGCCATGCTAGCATCGGCCGTCCCGTAAACACACCGTCGCCAGACGTCTTTACGGTCTCCATTTCACGCGTTCGCCGCCTTCCGTTCCCCGCGACAAAGGTCGAAACATGCTCAGGGCCGCACGTCATCTGCTTGCGCTTGCTTTCCTCGTCACGGCCTGCGCGGCGATCGCGGCCACCGCGATTAAACCCTATGTTCGCGACGATCTCGCGAGCGATGTCGTGCGGCTGAACGAGACGCTGCGCAAACAGACCGCGCAGATCGGCGCCAAGGTCAAGAGCAAGAGCGCCGAGGCGCTGCGCAAGGAAGCCGGCGCGGCGGTAACCGCGGGCGACTACAAGACCGCCGACACATTGCTCGGCGCGGCCGTTATCGCCGATCCCAAAGACTCGACAAGCTGGCTCGCGCTCGCCAGGCTTGGCGCGCAGGCGGACGAAGCGCAGGCGGACGGCCGCTACGATCTCGTCGAGCATGGCCAGACCGCCGCTTACGCCGCCTTTCAGCACGCGACCGCCGCGCCGCAGCAGGCCGAGGCGCTGGCGCTGCTTGGCGATCTCTTCGCGCGGCACGAAATGTGGCGCCCATCGCTCGACGCCTATCACGCCAGCCTCGATCGCCGCGACAATGAGGACGTGCGCAAGGTCTATGAGGACCTGCGTGAGAAACACGGTTTCCGCATCGTCGATTACAAGGTCGACAATGAATCTTCCGCGCCACGCATCTGCTTCAATTTCTCCGAGCCGCTGGCGCATAAGACAGACTTCACGCCCTATATCGCCGTCGCTGGCGCCGCGGACACCGCGATCTCGGCCGAGGATCAGCAGATCTGCGTCGAAGGCGTCAAGCATGGCGAGCGTTATGCGATTGTCCTGCGCGAGGGCCTACCCTCTTCGGTCGGCGAGGCGCTGCTCAAGCCGGCCGATTATGAAGTCTATGTGCGCGACCGCTCGCCGCAGGCTCATTTCGCCGGCAAGGCCTATGTGCTGCCGCGTCAGGGTCAGCTCGGCGCGCCGCTGACGACGGTCAACACTGACAAAGTGTCGATCGACGTCTACCGCGTCGGCGACCGCAATCTGCTGGCCGAGACGGGGCGCGACGATTTCCTCAAGCCGATCACGCTGTCGCGCGCCAAGGAGATCGAAACCCAGGACGGGTTGAAGGTCTGGAGCGGGACGATGGACGTCGCCTCCGAGCTCAACAAGGATGTCGTCACTGATTTTCCAATCCTCAAGGCGGTCGGCAAGCTCGACCCCGGCGTCTATCTGGTGACGGCGCAACCGTGGAAGGGCGCGAACGCGCCGGCGCCGAGCGGCGACGATTCCGACGACACGGTTCTGGCGACGCAATGGATGGTGGTCTCCGACCTCGGACTGACGACGCTATCGGGCGATGACGGCGTCCACGTGCTGGTTCATTCGCTCGCCTCGGCGCTGCCCTTGCAAGGCGTCGAGGTTCGGCTGATCGCGCATAACAATGAAGTGCTGGCCGTCAAATCGTCCGGCCCCGACGGGCGCGTCGATTTCGATCCCGGCCTGTCGCGCGGAACCGGCGGCGAGGCGCCGAGCCTGCTGGCGGCGACGCTGGGCGACGATTACGGCTTCCTCAATCTCGCCACCGCCGCCTTCGATCTCACCGATCGCGGCGTCGGCGGCCGTGACGCGCCGAGCGCGCTCGACGCCTTCGTCTACACCGAGCGCGGCGTCTATCGCTCGGGCGAGACCGTGTTCGTCGCGGCGCTGCTGCGCGACGCAAGGAGCGAAGCCAAACCCGGCCTGCCGCTGACGCTGGTCGTCAAACGGCCCGACGGCGTCGAATACAAACGCATTCTCGTCGCCGATCAGGGTCTGGGCGGGCGCGCCGTCGCCGTGCCGCTGCTCTCCGACGCCGCGCCCGGCAAATGGGAGATCGACGCCTATGCCGATCCCAAGGGCGCGAGCATTGGCCATGCCGAGTTTCTCCTCGAAGATTACGTGCCGGAGCGGCTCGATTTTGCGCTGAAGACGGACCAGACCGTCGCGACGCCGGGCGAGCCGATCAATGTTTCGCTCGATGCGCGCTTTCTCTATGGCGCGCCGGCCGCCGGCCTCGACGTCACCGGCGCGATCCGGCTCGAAGCCGTCGCCGATTCCGCTTTGACCGGTTTCCCCGGCTATGTCGCCGGTCTCACCGACGACGAGTTCACCACCGTCGAGAACCAGTTCTCCGACAAGGTGCAGACCGACGACAAGGGTCACGCTGATCTCAGCGTCGATCTGCCTGATGGCGGCGCGGCCAAGCCGCTGCAGGCCAAGATCATTGTCGATGTCGCGGAGGCCGGCGGCAGAACGGTCGAACGCGTGACGACGCTGCCGGTGCGCGCCAAGGGCGCGATGATCGGCGTCAAGGAAGATTTCGACGAGAGCCTCGGCCAGGGCGATCTCGCCAGTTTCGAGACGATCGCGGTCGCGCCCGACGGCAAGCGCACCATTCGCAAGGGCGTGTCCTGGTCGCTCTATCAGCTTAGCGAAGACTATCAGTGGTTCAGCACCGACGGCCGCTGGAGCTACGAGCCGGTGAAATCGTCCAAGCGGCTGGCCGCCGGGACGCTCGACATCGACCCGCAGACGCCGACCAAATTCAGCGCTCAGGTCGCCTGGGGTCGCCACCGCCTCGACATCAAATCGGCCGAGGGCGAAGTGACCAGCATCACATTCGACGTCGGCTGGTCGGGGACCGCCGGGCCCGACACGCCCGACAGCGCCGTCGTCACGCTCGACAAGGCCAATTACGCGCCGGGCGACGAGGCGAAGCTGCGCATCGCTTCGCATTTCCAGGGCAAGGCGACCATTGCGCTGGTCGGCGACAAGCTTGAACAATTCATCGACGCCGATCTCGTCGAGGGCGACAATGTCGTGCCGTTCAAGATCGGCGCCGATTGGGGCCCCGGCGCCTATGCGATCGCGCTCACGCATCGGCCGCTCGACATCAAAGCCAAACGCATGCCGGGGCGTGCGCTGGGGCTGGCCTGGTTCGCGATCGACGAGAGCGCGCATAAGCTCGACGTTGCGATCACGGCGCCGGAGAAGGCGCGGCCACGCCAGTCGATGAGCCTGCCGATCAAGATCGGCGGCCTCGCGCCTGGCGAAGAAGCGGAGATCGCCGTCGCCGCGGTCGATGTCGGCATCCTCAATCTCACCAGCTATAAAACGCCTGATCCGCGCAGCTATTTCTTCGGCCAGCGCAAGCTCGCCGTCGACATTCGCGACCTCTACGGCATGCTGATCGACGGCATGCAGGGCGAGGCCGGCGCGCTGCAGACCGGCGGCGACAGCTCCGGCAGTCTGGAAGGCAATCTGCCGACCCAGCCGCCGCTCGCCCTCTTCTCTGGCGTGGTGAAAGTCGGCGCCGACGGCGCCGCGACGGTGGCTTTCGATCTGCCGGCCTTCAACGGCTCGGTGAAAGTGATGGCGGTCGCCTGGTCGAAGTCGAAGGTCGGCTCAAGCGAGGCGACCGTGATCGTGCGCGACCCCGTCGTCGTCACCGCCACCCTGCCCCGCTTCCTCGATCTCGGCGACCGTTCGCAAGTCCATATCGACATTGACAATGTCGAAGGCGACGCGGGCGACTATCGACTCGATCTCGACATCCACGGGCCGTTGACGGCCGACGCCGACGCCTTGACCCGCAGCCTCAAGCTTGCCGCGCATCAGCGGTTGAGCCTCGCCGTGCCGATCGCCGCCGCCGGCGTGGGAACGGCGACGATCGATGTGAAGATGACGGGGCCCGGAATCTCGCTCGGCCAGCGCTTCCCGCTTGGCGTCTCCGCCGGCGCGCCCGACGTCTATCGGCGCTCGATCCACCCGCTGGCGGCCGGCGAAAGCGCGACGATCTCGGATGCGTTGATCGCCGATTTCGTGCCGGGCACCGGCTCGGTCTCGATCGCCGCCTCGCCCTTCGGCGCGCTCGATGCGCCGGCCCTGCTGCAGGCGCTCGACCGCTATCCTTACGGCTGCTCCGAACAGGTTGTCAGCCGCGCGATGCCGCTGCTCTATGTGAACAAGCTGGCGAGCCTCGAACATCTCGCCGTCGATCCCGATCTCGACGGTCGGATCAAGGACGCCATCGAGCGCGAGATGACGCGCCAAAGCTCGAACGGCGCCTTCGGCCTGTGGACGGCCGACAGCGACAATGACGATCTCTGGCTCGACGCATTCGTCACCGATTTTCTCACCCGCGCCCGCGAACGCAATTTCTCCGTGCCGCAGGGCGCTTTCGATCTCGCGCTCGACCATTTGCGCAACACGGTGGTCAACGCCGCCGACCCAGACGAAAACGCTGGCCAGTCGCTCGCCTATGCGCTCTATGTTCTGGCGCGCAACGGCCGGCCGGTGACGGGCGATCTGCGCTATCTCGCCGACACCAAACAGGCCGTCTTCCGCACGCCGCTCGCCAAGGCGCAGCTCGCCGCGGCGCTGGCGATGCTCGGCGACCGCGCTCGCGCGGCCAAGGGCTTCGCCGGCGCGCTCGATGCGCTCGACGCCGAGCGCGACGATGGCTTCTCGCGGCCCGACTATGGCTCGACGCTGCGCGACGCTGCGGCGACGCTGGCGTTGGTCGCCGAAGCGGAACTGACCGAGAGCGAATTGCCCGGCGATCCGTTCGGCCGCATCGGCGCCGTGCTTGACGGCGCCCGGGCCGCCCGCAGCTACATCAGCACGCAGGAAGAGGGCTGGATGACGATCGCCGCCGAGGCGCTCGCCGAGCACAGGGCGCTGAGCCAGTTCACGCTCGACGGGCAGCCGGTCGAGGGCGCGATCTATCGCAAATGGAGCGGCTTCGCGCTTGGCCAGAATGTGGCGACCGTCGCCAACACGGGCAAGGCGACGGCCGAGCTCGTCACCACGGCCTCGGGCGTGCCGGTCGCGCATGATCCGGCCGCCTCGCAGGGCTATGAGATCGCGCGCGAGTTCTACAAGCTCGACGGCGCCAAGATCGATCTCAAGAGCGTGGCGCAGAACGAGCGCGTCGTCGTGGTGCTGAAGATCACCGAGAGCGAGGCGCGCTACGCCAAGCTGCTGGTCGTCGACCGCCTGCCCGCCGGTCTCGAGATCGACAATCCGACCCTGTTCGACAGCGGCTCGATCGACGCCTTCGCCTGGCTGAAACGCGACATCGATCCGGTGCATAGCGAATATCGCGACGACCGCTTCGTCGCGGCTTTCGACCGCGAGTCCGGCCAGTCGGCCTTCTTCTCGGTCGCCTATGTGGCGCGAGCCGTCGCGCCGGGGCTTTACGTCTATCCGCCGGCGACGGCGGAGGACATGTATCGTCCCGACCGCTTCGGCCGCACCGCCTTCGGCACGCTTGAGGTGACCGCGAAGTGATGTCGCGCGCGTTCGAACGTCGCGTCTTCGCCATCGCCGGCGCGCTGGTCGTCATCCTCGGTCTGGGCGGCCCGGCGGCCTGGAATGGCTATGTCGAGCATCTCGGCCCGCTCGATCTCGCCGCCTCCCGGCTAGGCTCGACCATGGTCGTCGATCGCGACGGACGGCTCTTGCGCGCCTTCACACTGCCCGACGGCCGCTGGCGCCTGCCCACCACCGTCGGTGAGGTCGATCCGCGCTATCTGGCCATGCTGCTCGCCTATGAGGACGGGCGCTTCTACACGCATGGCGGCGTCGACTGGCGGGCGATGGCGCGCGCCGCGGCGCAATTCGCGCTGCGCGGCCACGTCGTCTCGGGCGGCTCGACGCTGACGATGCAGGTGGCGCGGCTGATCGAGCCGCGCGACGACCGCAATCTTTCCGCCAAACTACGACAGATCGCCCGCGCCTGGCAGATCGAGGATCGCGTCGCCAAGGACGGCGTGCTCGATCGCTATCTGACGCTCGCGCCCTTCGGCGGCAATCTCGAAGGCGTGCGCGCCGCTTCGCTCGCCTATTTCGGCAAGGAGCCGCGCAAACTATCGATTGGCGAGGCGGCGCTGCTGGTCGCCCTGCCGCAATCGCCGGAACTGCGCCGGCCGGAACGTTTCCCCGACGCGGCGCGTTCGGCGCGCGCCCGCGTGCTCGACCGTGTCGCACGACGCGGCGTCATCAGCGTTGAGGAAGCGGAGGCGGCCAAGCGAGAGCCGATCCCGAACTTGCGCAAGCCGCTGCCGGTTCTCGCCGCCCATGCCGCCGAGGAGGCGGTGGCCGCCGACCCGCAAGCCCATCTCATCCGGCTCTCGATCGACGCGCGGCTGCAGGCCAAGCTCGAAGCGTTGACGCTTGAATCGGTCACGCGGCTCGGCGCGAAACTGTCGGCGGCGATCGTCGTCGTCGACAACGCCAGCGGCGAAGTGCGCGCGCGCGTCGGCGCCGCGGATTATTTCGACGCCGCGCGCGGCGGCTCAATCGACATGTCGCGCGCGCCCCGCTCGCCGGGCTCGGCGCTCAAACCCTTCATCTATGCGCTCGCCTTCGAACAGGGCCTCGCCCATCCCGAGACCGTGCTCTTCGATCAGCCGGCGCGCTACGGCGCCTATGCGCCGCAAAATTTCGATCTCGGCTATCAAGGCACGGTGACGGCGCGCAAGGCGCTGCAGATGTCGCTCAATCTGCCGGCGATCGAATTGCTTGCCGATGTCGGGCCGGCGACTTTCCTCGCCCGGCTGCATGGCGCCGGGGCGGAGATCGCGCTGCCCAAAGATACGCCGGTCGGTCTGGCGATTGGGCTCGGCGGCCTCGGCATTTCGCTGACCGATCTCGCCCGGCTCTATTGCGGCCTGGCGCGCGGCGGCGAAGCGCCGGCGCTCTTCGAGCGGCTCGACGGCGCGCCGCCGATCATCGGCGCCAAGCGCGTCACCGATCCCGTCGCCGCCTATTACATCGAAGATATTTTGCGCGGCGCGCCGCCGCCCGCCAATGCGCTTAGCGGCCGGATCGCCTTCAAAACCGGAACTTCCTACGGATTCCGCGACGCGCTGGCGATCGGCTACGACAAAGCGACGACGATCGCCGTCTGGGTCGGCCGTCCCGACAATGGGCCGACGCCCGGCCTCATCGGCCGTCAGGCGGCGGCGCCGCTGCTCTTCGACGCCTTCGCGCGGCTTGGCCGCGACGTCGAGTTGATCCGGCCGCCCAAGGGCGTGCTGCGGGTCGCAACGAGCGCCGACTTGCCGCCGCCGCTGCGCCATCTGCGTCGCGATGCGCCGAAGACAATCGCCGCGATCGGCGCCGCGCCGCTGAAGATCGCCTTCCCGCCCGACGGCGCGCGCATCGATCTCGGACTTGCCGACGGCGCCCGCGACGAAACGCTGGCGCTCAAGGCGCTGGGCGGCGCGCCGCCGCTCACCTGGTTCGTCAACGGCCAGCCGGTCGGCGAACCCGACTTGCGGCGCCAATCGGCCTGGCGACCGGACGGAGCGGGCTTCGCGCATCTCACCGTGACCGACGCCAATGGCGCGTCGGATTCGGTTCTTGTGCGGCTGGAGTAAAGCCTCGTCTCAGGCGACGAGGCGCTTCTTTCCTTCGAGCATCCGGCGCGCCTCGGGTTCGGGCACCGCGGGGCTGAAATAGAAGCCCTGGACCTCGGAAATCGTGCCCAGCCGCTCGATGAAGCGCAGTTGCAGATCGGTCTCGACGCCCTCGACAAGGACGCTCATGCCGAGCTTGCCGCACATCTGCGCGACGCTTTCGACCAGGATCGAGGCCCGCTCCTGCAAGCCAAGGCCGATGGTGAAAGCGCGATCGATCTTGATGCGGTCGAGCGGGAAGGCCAGCACATAGCTCAAGCTCGAATAGCCGGTGCCAAAGTCGTCGAGCGAAATGCGAACGCCAAGGCGGCGCAGCGCATTGAGCGTCTCGCGCGTCGAACCGCGATCGTCGAGCAGCGTCGACTCGGTGATTTCGAGATCGAGCCGCTCGGGCGGCAGTTTCGCCATCGCCAGCGCATCGCGCACCGTCTCGAGGACGCGATTGTTGCGGAACTGAACCGGCGACAGGTTGACTGAAATGCAGGCGTCGCCCGGCCACGAGGCGCAGGCAAGGCAGGCGCGGCGCAGAACGCTGGCGCCGAGTTCGTCCATCAGGCCGAGCTCCTCGACGATCGGGATGAATTCGCCCGGCGAGACGCGACCGCGAACCGGATGGTTCCAGCGCGCCAGCGCCTCGAAACCGGCGATCTTGCCAGTCTCGACTTTGACGATCGGCTGGAAATAAACCTCGATTGCGTCATTGGCCACCGCCGCGCGCAGATCGAGCTCGATCAGGCGACGGATCTGAATCTTGGCGTCCATCGATTTCTCGAAGGCGCGCCAATTTCCGCGCCCGTCGCCCTTGGCGGCGTAAAGCGCCATGTCGGCGTTGGACAGGATCGCCTCCTGCGTCGCGCCGTCCTGCGGCGCGGTGGCCGAGCCAATGCTGGCGCCGACGATCACCTCATAGCCATCGATAAACACCGGCCGGCGGATCTCATGCAGGATCCTGTCAGCGAGTTCCGCGGTCTGCGCCCGATCGGAAGCCGAATGCTGCAGAATGGCGAATTCATCGCCGCCCCAGCGGGCGACCAGATCGGCCGGCTGCATGATCGCCTTCAGCCGATTGGCGATCTCGATCAGCAATTGATCGCCGCGCGCGTGGCCAAGGCTGTCGTTGACCTGTTTGAAATCGTCGAGGTCGATGAACAGCACGTTGACGTTCTCGCCCCTTTCGAGGCGGATGCGCAGCGTCTCCGAAAGTTCTTCCTCGAAGCGCCGGCGGTTGGGCAGCTCGGTCACCGTGTCGACGCGCGCCAAACGATCGATCGCGCGGGCGGCGTTGCGCCGCTCGGTGACGTCCTGGACGACGACGACGGCGCCCTCGCCCTCCATGCCGTGAACGGTGATCTCGATCGCGCGGTCGTCAAGCGTCTCGAGCGGAACGACCGTGTCGACGCCATGATTGGCGCGCGTCAACGCCGCCCAGATGCGTTCGATTTCGCCCTTGGCGACGACGCCGCGCCGGACGAGCTTTTGCATCAAGGGGCGAACGCGCGCGTTCGTCGCCAGGTCGGCGGGATCGAGCCGGAACAGACTGAGGAGCTGGCGATTGAAGACCGTGACCCTGCCCTTGGAGTCGATCATCAGCAAGCCGTGCGACATGTTGTTGAGCGCGAGATCGAGCCGGTTGGCGAGGAAAGCGACTTTGCTCTGCGCGGCGACCACCGCCATGAAATTGGCGCGTACGCGGCTCGCCGAGCCCTTCATATAGAGGACGAGCGGGATGAAGCCGATGAAAATGCCGACGGGATACCAGCCGCCGGCCACAATCATCGCGGCGCTGAGCGGAATAAAGGCCGCAGCGAGCTGCAGATTGACGCCTCGGTAGATCGCGAAGCTGCGCGTTGACATGCCGAAGGCGAAGGCGGTCGTCATCGTCGCGGCGAAGAACCGCGTAAAACCATCGTCGGTCACGTAGAATGCAAGAAGCGTCCATAGAGAGACGGCAGCCAGGCTGGAGACCGCGCCAATTGCGAACATTCGCTCGTGTCTGTGAGCGGCCTCGACGTTCGGGCTCGGTCTCTGCCGGGCGTGGAGCCCCATGAAATACAGCCGGACCGCGCAAACCAAAAGCTGCACGGCCGCGCAGCCCCAGAGGAGCGCGCTTTTCACCGCCAGAGCAGCGACAACCTCAATGATCGTCACCACCAGGCTGGAAAAGAAAACCGCGCCGATGTCGACCAAAAGATTGTCGACGAAGCCGATATAAAGATCGTCCGGCAATTCGCTGCTGGGCGCGGATTTGGCGTGTACTCGCGAAAGCGTCATAAAAATTACCGAGGCGTTAGTGAGCCGTGCGCCACTATCTACTCCCCCCAATTAAAAAGTCCTTTAACCCATTCTGACATTCTTGCTTGGGCTTCGGCCAAACCGGAGTATTACGAGACCACCGCGAGTGTCATTCGATGGTTTACGAATGGTTAGACATGAGTATTTCCGACCTTGAATCGCCGCTACCGGCAGTCTTTGACCGCAAGTCGCAGATTGAGACAGTCGTCATCGGCCTTGTGGTCGAGAAAGACTTTGATCGGGCGCGTTCGGCGATTTCCGGCCTGGCCGGCTGCGCCGATTACGACGATTGGCTCGATGCTCGCCAGGGCCGGCAAATCAGCCTGGGGATGGCCGGCGTCGATGCGCGGATCGTCCCAGTCAGCCTTTCATCGTTTCTGGAATGGAGCCGTTTGAACGGAATATCGCCCAATGAGCCTGCGTTCGACGCTTTCGCCGCTTTGGCCTCGGCGGTCCGCAACTCGTCAAATTTGACGGTTTTCGCTGTCGTCGGCGAGCCCGACTTTGCGAAGAATTTTCATATGATTGGCGCTTTCGCCGAGCATGGTGAATATTCTCGCTGGCTGCGGCATCGCGACGCGATTATGAACCAGTCGATCGCGGCTGGGCGGCATGTCGAGGAATTGCCAATTCGCCCGGAAAGTTTCCTCGCCTGGTGCGCCTGTCTCGGACAGGATGGGTCGGAGTGGGCGCTCGACCGTTACGCCCAGCTCCTGCTCGAGCATCTGACCCGCGACACGACCGATTAACCGGTATTTCTCTTAATTCAAGCGTATTTAATATCATTTTGAGCGGTCTTGTTAACCAAATCCCTAAGAGACAGTTAATACATCTTTACACTTGTTAAACTTTCGCTAACCTTGTCGCGCGAACAGGGTTAAGCGAGGGTTTCGATGGACGCGCAAACCGCCGAGACGACGTCCCGATTTTCGGATCGGCTACTTCGCCTCCTGGAGACGGTCGAACACCGCGTCGCAAAAACCCCTTCCGACCGGGAAGCCGTGTTTCGCCTTCGCTACGACGCCTATCTGCGAAACGGGCTCTTGGACCCTCGCGCCGACGGCCAATTATACGACGAGCGCTACGATGACGCGCCAAACGCCCAGATCACGATGACGTTCCTCGACGGCGAGCTGGCCGGCACGGCGCGGGTCAATGTGAGCGTTGACGGCGGGGTCATGCTGCCCTGCTTTAACGTTTATCCCGATGTCGTCGCGCCGCCGCTTCGCGCCGGTCGCGTGATCGTCGAAATCACACGTCTCGCCGCGCAGCTCACGCTCTCCGCCGCTTATCCGGAATTGGCTTATTTCGCGGTGCGTCCAGCCTATCTGGCCGCCAGGCACTACAAAGCCGACTACGCCGTTGCGACGCCGCGCGCAGAGCACATGGCCTTTTATCGCCGCGTGTTTCGCTTCAAGCCATGGTGCGAGCCGCGCGATTATCCCGGCCTTTCGGCAAAGTTCGGCTGCATGGGCATGGATTTCCAGGAAGATCGCGAGCGCGTCGAGGAGCGCTATCCGATCTATCGCTCGACATCGGCGGAGCGCGAAGCCCTCTTCGGCCCGCTTGACGAGACGCACGCCCTCGACGCGACCCCGCCGCTCGACAGCCCGCAGTTCGATCTGACGCGCGTTGCATCGGCCGCCGCCGGGCCTTGATCGCCGCCGAAGTCGCAACAACCGCGGCGACGCGCTGAGCGATCCAGCCTTGGTTAATCGTGGCCGCGCTCTTGGCTCGCCGGCGTGGGCGGCAAGCGAGTCTCACATAGGATTGATCGTATTCGCCTCGATATTTTCAGGCGATTCAGCCATATCTTCGATCCCATCAGCGGCGCGGCGCGTTACCTCCTTTAGCGCGCTGAAGCCGGACGGAGCGATCCGCCCAGACCGCTCGCGTCGAAGGAACAAACTGCGCCATGGGAATTCGAGGACTGGGTGGGATCGCGCTGGCGATCCTCGCCGTCGCAATCGCCTACGGCGTTTATGCGCCCGAGACCGCCGCGCGCTGGTTCCCTTCGGTCGGCGGCGCCGCCCAGGGCGCCCATGATGCGCTCTTCGCAGCCAAGCCCGCCCCGGCCCCCTCGGGCGCCGCGGCCGCCGCAGCAGGGCCGCAGGCGACGGTTTCCGTCGTGGCCGCCAAACGCGCCGACTATCCGGTCTATCTCGACGGACTTGGACAGGTGCAGGCTGAAAACACCGTCACCGTGCGCAGTCGCGTCGACGGTCAGATTATCAAAATCGCCTTTTCCGAAGGCCAGATGGTCAAGGCGGGCGATCTTCTCGCCCAGATCGACCCGCGCCCCTTCCAGGCCGCGCTCGACCAGGCCAAGGCCAAGCGGACGCAGGATCAGGCGACGCTCGCCAACGCCAAGCTCGACCAGCAACGCTATTCGACGCTCGCCAAGCAGAGCTTCGCCACCCAGCAGCAGCTCGACACCCAAAACGCTCTGGTCGACCAGCTCATTGCGCAGGAGGCCGCCGACGCGGCGGCGATCACCGCCGCCCAGACCCAGCTCGATTACACGACGATCGTCGCCCCGATCGGCGGCCGGCTCGGCTTCCGCCTGATCGACGAGGGCAACATGGTCAACGCCGCGCAGCAGACGGCGGTGGTGACCATCGCGCAGATCGAGCCGATCGCCGTCATCTTCACCGCGCCGCAGGACGATTTGCCGGGCATCAACCTCGCCATCAGCCAGGGCGCAT
Organism: Bradyrhizobium sp.; assembly: GCA_004799435.1. Lineage (GTDB taxonomy): Bacteria > Pseudomonadota > Alphaproteobacteria > Rhizobiales > Beijerinckiaceae > Roseiarcus. The sequence continues at coordinate 4,162 of SSMV01000045.1, read as the reverse complement.
CGCCGATCGAGGCCCGCACCTCCGACAGCAAGACGGTGCTCGCGAGCGGCAAGCTCACCGTCGTCGACAATCAGGTCGACGCCACCACTGGCTCGATCCATCTCAAGGGCGAATTCGACAACCATGACCATAAATTATGGCCGGGTCAGTCGATCGACACGCGCCTGCGCGTCTCGATCGACAAGGACGCGCTGACCATTCCCGATGTCGCCGTCCAGCGCGGGCCCAATGGGCTCTTCGTCTATCTCATCGACGCCGACAATCACGCCTCGCAACGCGCCGTCACGCTCGCCCACGAAGACTCCGAGACTGCGGTGATCGACAAAGGCCTGAAGGAAGGCGACCGCGTCGTGACCAGCGGCGCCTTCGGTCTGCAACAGGGCATGCGCGTCGTCATCGACGCCTCCGCGACCGGCGGGAGCTGAGCCGATGAACGGCGGCATATCCGGTCCCTTCATCCGTCATCCGGTCGCCACCACCCTGCTGATGGTGGCGCTGCTTTTGATTGGCGTCGTCGCCTATCCCTCGCTACCCGTGGCGCCCCTGCCCCAGGTCGATTTCCCGACCATAACCGTCGCCGCCAGCCTGCCCGGCGCCTCGCCCGACACTATGGCCTCCTCGGTCGCGCAGCCGCTGGAGCGTCAGATCGCCCAGATCGCCGGCGTCTCGCAGATGACCTCGACGAGTTCGCTCGGCGCGACGGCGATCACCGTGCAGTTCGACCTCGATCGCAACATCGACGCCGCCGCCAATGACATTCAGGCGGCGATCAACGCCGCGTCGGGACAATTGCCGAAGGATCTGCCGGGCTCGCCGACCTATCGAAAGGTCAATCCTTCCGACCCGCCGATTATGATCCTGTCGGTTGCCTCCGACTCGGCGCCGATCACCGAAGTCGACGATGCGACCGAGAATATTCTCGCTCAGCAGTTCAGCCAGATTTCCGGCGTCTCCCAGGTGCGCGTCGCCGGACAGCAGACGCCGGCGATCCGCATCCAGATTGACCCGGCCAAGCTCGTTGAAAAGAATCTCCAGCTCGAAGACGTCCGCACGCAGATCGGTCTGGCGACGGTCGACAGTCCGAAGGGGGCGATCAACGGCGTGCGCCAGACCTTCACCATTTTCGACAACGATCAGATCGTCCAGCCGAAGCCGTGGAACGACGTGATCGTCGCCTATCGCGACGGCGCGCCGGTTCGGATCAAGGATATCGGCGAAGCGGTCAGCGGCCCCGCCGACGTCACCCAGGCCGCCTGGGGCAATGGCAAACGCGACGTCTTCCTCGTGATCTTCAAGCAGCCGGGCGTCAACGTCATCAAGACGGTGGAGAAGATCAAGCAGACCCTGTCGCGACTGCAGGCCTCGATCCCGGCTTCGATGCATATCTCGATCCTGTCCGACCGCACGACGACGATCCGCGCCGCCGTCTCGGACGTCCAATTCACGCTGATCCTGACGATCTGTCTGGTTGTCGGCGTGATCTTCGTCTTTCTGCGCAGCTTCTGGGCAACCTTCATACCGAGCGTCACCGTGCCTCTGGCCCTGCTCGGCGCCTGCGCGCTGATGTGGGCGGCCGGCTACAGCATCGACAATCTGTCGCTGATGGCGCTGACCATCGCCGTCGGCTTCGTCGTCGACGACGCGATCGTCGTGCTCGAAAACATCACGCGCTACATCGAAGCGGGAGAAAAGCCGTTCCGCGCCGCCTTGCGCGGCGCCGGCGAGATCGGTTTCACCGTGATGTCGATCTCGATCTCGCTGGTGGCGGTGCTGATCCCGCTCCTCTTGCTGACCGGCCTGATCGGCCGCCTGTTCCGCGAATTCGCCGTGACCCTGTCGATGACCATTCTGCTTTCGGCGGTGGTTTCGCTAACGCTCACGCCGATGATGGCGTCGCGCTTCCTGCGCGAACAGAGCCAGGAACGCCACGGCAGGCTCTATATGCTGAGCGAGCGCGGCTTCAACGCCATGGCCAACGGCTATGCGCGGGCGCTCGATGTCGTGCTGCGCCACCGTTTCGCGACGCTGATGGTGTTCCTCGCCACCGTCGTCGCCACCGGCTATCTGTTCGTCATCATCCCGAAGGGCTTCTTCCCGCAGCAGGACACTGGCGTGCTGTTTGGCACTTCCGACGCTTCCCAGGACATTTCCTTCGCCCAGATGAAGAAGCTGCAGGAGCAACTTGGCTCCATCGTGCAGTCCGATCCCGATGTCGCGACCGTCGCCATGGCGCTGGGCAGCGGCGTCGGCAGTTCGGCGCAGAACAGCGGTCGCATGTTCGTCACGCTCAAGCCGCGCGAGGATCGCGAGGCCGACGCTTTCCAGATCATTTCAAGACTGCGCCCGAAGCTCGCCAAGGTGCGGGGCGCGCGTCTCTATCTACAGGTGGCGCAGGACGTGACCGTCGGCGCCCGCGCCGCCCGCACGCAATTCCAATATACGCTGCAGGATCCCGATTCGAACGAGCTCAACACTTGGGCGTCGAAGGTCCTCGCCAAGCTCGGCGGCCTGCCGGAGCTGCGCGATGTCGCCACCGACCAGCAGACTTCGGGCGCGACCCTGACCTTGACGATCGACCGCGACATGGCGTCGCGTTTTGGCATCCAGCCGCAACTGATCGACGACACGCTCTATGACGCTTACGGTCAGCGGCAGGTCGCGCAATATTTTACCCAGGTCAACACTTATGACGTGATCGAGGAAATTCGGCCCGATCTGCAGGGCGAGACCAAGAGTCTCGATCAGCTCTACATCCGCTCGCCGACGACCGGCCAGATGGCGCCGCTCAGCGCCTTCGCCAAATGGACGACGACGCCCGTTTCGCCGTTGTCGATCAGTCACCAGGCCCAGTTTCCTGCTGTGACCATCAGCTTCAATCTCGGCAATGGCGTCGCGCTTGGTCAGGCGACGACGGCGATCCAGCAGGCGGAGCGCGAGTTGCGCCTGCCGCCCGGCCTGACGACGACCTTCCAGGGCAACGCCCAGGCGTTCCAACAGTCGCTGACCACGGTGCCGCTGCTCATTCTGGCGGCGCTGATCACGGTCTATCTGATCCTCGGCGTGCTCTATGAGAGCTTCATCCATCCGCTGACGATTCTGTCGACGCTGCCCTCGGCCGGCTTCGGCGCGCTGGGAACGCTGATGCTGTTCGGCTTCGAGTTCAGCCTCATCGCGCTCATCGGATTGATCCTGCTGATCGGCCTGGTCAAGAAGAACGGCATCATGATGGTCGACTTCGCCATCTCGGCCGAGCGCAACGAACATCTGACGACCGAGCAGGCGATCCGCAAAGCGGCGCTGTTGCGCTTCCGCCCGATCATGATGACCACAATGGCGGCGATGCTCGGCGGCGTGCCGCTGATGCTGGGGACCGGCACCGGATCGGAACTGCGTCAACCGCTGGGCTATGCGATGGTCGGCGGGTTGATCGTCAGCCAGGCGCTGACGCTGTTCACCACGCCGGTCATCTATCTCTATCTCGACCATCTCTCGAACTGGCTGTCTGGCGGCGCCAAACGCCCTGAGGACGACGAGATCGAGGAGGCGCCGCCGCCTCAGCACAAAGAAAATCGGCGCGAAGCGGCGGAGTGAGCAGCAAGAGCGCTTCAGAAGACCGTGCGCTGGCGCATCGCCGCGGTGAGCGTCCCGTCATCGAGATAGTCGAGCTCGCCCCCGACTGGCACGCCGTGAGCCAGCCGCGTCACCTTGATCGCATAGGGGCTCAAGAGCTCGGTGATGTAATGGGCGGTCGTCTGGCCATCGACCGTGGCGTTGACGGCGAGGATCACTTCTTTCACGCCGCCCTCGGCGACGCGGCCGACCAGGCTCGCGAGATTGAGATCGTCAGGACCGACGCCGTCGAGCGGCGATAGCGCGCCGCCCAGCACATGATAGCGGGCGCCGGTGGCGTTGGCGCGCTCTAACGCCCAGAGATCGCCGACCGACTCGACGACCACCAGCGTCGCGCCGTCGCGTCGCCCATCCGAACAGATCGTGCAGGGATCGCGCGTGTCGACATTGCCGCAGGTCGAGCAAACGACGATGCGGTCGAAAGCGACGCGCATCGCATCGGCGAGCGGACCGAGCAACAATTCGCGCTTGCGGATGAGATGAAGCGCGGCGCGCCGCGCCGAACGCGGTCCCAGTCCCGGCAGGCGCGCCA
>SSMV01000044.1 GCA_004799435.1 Bradyrhizobium sp. | reverse complement strand
CGCCAATGTCGGCGGCGACACGATGGGCGAAATCCTAACCTATCTGTTTCGCCTCGATCGCAGCGGTCAGCCGCTGACCGTGCTGCAGCTCGCCGGTCTGCCGGTCGAAGTCGTCGACGCCGTGGTCAGTCTGCTCGGCCGGCTGGCCTTCGACTTCGGCCTGTGGAGCGACGGCGCGATGCCGATGCTCTTCGTCTGCGAGGAGGCGCATCGCTACGCCGCCGCCGACCGCGCAGTCGGCTTCGCGCCGACGCGGCGCGCCCTGCTGCGCATCGCCAAGGAAGGACGCAAATACGGCGTCTGCCTCGGCCTCGTCACCCAGCGCCCGGCCGAACTCGACCCGACGATCATCTCGCAATGCAGCACGCTCTTTGCGATGCGCATGGTCAATGACCGCGATCAGGCGCTTCTGCGCTCGGCGGTCACCGACGCCGCCGCCAATCTCATCGCCTTCGTCCCGTCCCTGGGGACGCGGGAAGTTGTCGGCTTCGGCGAAGGCTTCGCCTTGCCCACCCGCCTCACCTTCGCGTCTCTCGCCGCCGACCGCGTGCCGCGCAGCGAGACCTTCCGCAAGGACGGGCCGGAAGAAGATCTCGGCGACACCCAGAATTTCGTCAAACGGGTTGTCGAACGCTGGCGCGGCGCTGCCGGCGCCAAGCCGATCGTCAAGGACGAACCGATCGCCGAACCGCCGAGCGGCGAATTTGGGGCGCCTCCCGCGTCGCCCGCCTCCACCCGCATCGAACAGATTCGCGCCCAGCTCCTCAGACGCTGATATGATCGTCGCCGACCCGGCGAAGAGGAGGCGGCGATGGCCAACGAGACCCGCGATGACGCCCCTCGTCCCGACGACGGGGCGCTGCTGCGCGGCGCGCTGACCGCCCTGCCGATCGCCGTCGAGGTGCGCTCCGCCGCCGGCGCGCGCGTCTACGCCAACGCCGCCGCCGACGCTGCCCCCGACCCCTCGCGCCGGCGCGACAGCGTCAAACGGGCGGGCCGGCTCGAATTGGTCGAAGCCGGCGATTTTCAACTCGCCGGCCAGACCTATCGCGTCAGCGCCGCCATCGACATCGACGAGGAGCGGCGCCTGCAGGAAGACCTGTATCAGCGCGCCTATGTCGACCCGCTGACTGGATTGCCGAGCCGCGCGTTTTTCGACGAGGCGGTTACGCGCTCGCTTGGCGGCGCGGCGGCGCAGGCGCATTTCGCGCTGGCGGCGATCGGCGTCGATCAATTCGACTCAATCAATGAATTCTACGGCCGGCCGGTCGGCGACGCGCTGCTGCGCGAGGCGGCGCGACGCCTCAACGAGGCGATTGGCGGCGACGATGTGCTGGCGCGTTTTGGCGGCGACCGTTTCGCCGTTCTCATCGCCTCGCCCGGCGACGGGCCAGCCGCGCTGGCGGGCGTCGAGCGCTTGATCGCGTGTTTCCGCAATCCCTTCTACGTCGACGGCGTCGAGATTCTGCTCTCCGCATCGGCTGGCGTCAGCGTCTTTCCGCTTCACGACGCCAAAGCCGAGGGACTGATCGCCAAAGCGGAGACGGCGCTGACCCAGGCCAAGCGCCGCTATCGTGGCCAGGCGCGGCTTTACGATCCGGCGACCGCCAAACAGGCGCAGGAGCGCGCGCGGCTCGAGCAGAACCTCCGCCTCGCGGTGCGCGACCATCACTTCGCCTGCGCGCTGCAACCCAAGGTTAATTTCCGCACCGGCAAGCTCGCCGGGCTGGAAGTGCTGATGCGCTGGCGCGACGAGAATGGCGAAGCCCGCTCGCCCGGCGACTCCATCGCCTTCGCCGTCAACGTCGGGTTGATGAACGAGATGACGATGCTCCTGTTCGAGGAGACCATCGCCTCGCTCGACGCCATCGACGCGACCTTCGCGCCCGGCCTGCGTCTTGGCTTCAATATCGCCGCCCAGCAGGCCGGCGACATGCGTTTCATGCGCAGCTTCGCCGATCGGCTGGCCGCCAGCGGACATGCGCAGCGCTTCATGATCGAGCTGACCGAAGAAGCGCTGCTGCGCGCCAGCCAGTTCCAGCTTCAGGTCGCGCCGATGCTGCGCGAGATCGGCGCCAAAATCTCGATCGACGATTTCGGCGTCGGCTATTCCTCTTTGTCGACGCTGGCGGAAATCACCGCCGACGAGATCAAGGTCGATCGCTCCTTCATCACCGCTATTCACGAGCGTCCGCGCAACCAGGATCTGCTGCGGGCGATCGAGTCGGTCGGCGAAGCGCTGCACACGCCGGTCATCGTCGAAGGGGTGGAGACCGAAAGCGAACTCGACTATCTGCGCGACAACACACGCATCAGCGTGGCGCAGGGCTATTTCTTCTCGCCGCCGGTGGTGATCGGCCGCACCACCAATCTCGACGCTGCGCTGACGCCCGCGCACACCGAAGGACGCGCGGATACACAGAACCGGGTCATCGAGCGACGCGGGCCGCGCGCCTAGGCGGAGACGTTATCGCATGGCGAAGCTGGTCTATGGCTTGAACCAGTCGCTCGACGGCTATGTCGACCACGACAGATTTTTGCCTGACACCGCGCTCTTTCGCCATTTCATCGCGCAAGTGCGCGGCGCGGCGGGCAGCCTCTACGGTCGCCGCATCTATGAGGTGATGCGCTATTGGGACGAAGATCATCCTGACTGGGGCGCGGCGGAGCGCGACTACGCCGAGGCGTGGCGGCGCCAACCGAAATGGGTCGCGTCGCGCTCCTTGAAGTCGGCCGGCCCCAACGCCATGCTCGTAACGGAGGACATCGACGCGGTGGCGCGCGAGCTGAAGACCAGACTCGTTGGGGAGATTTACATCGGCGGACCAGACCTAGCGCGAAGCCTGACCGAGCTTGGGCTCATCGACGAGTATTGGCTCTACCTCCACCCCGTCGTGCTCGGTCACGGCAAGCCGTTCTTCGCTGGCTCCCGGCCGCCGCTCCGCCTTGTGGCCACCGATGGCATTGGTGAGAGTGCGATCAGACTGACCTATGTTCCCGCCTGATTGCGCGACACGTCCGGCGGAATGCGCCGGCGCGTCAATCCCAAAAGCAATCAAGCGTCGGGGTGGATCGCTAGGCCTTTTTCTTTTTCGGCAGGTAGAGGTCGATCAAGGTGCCGGCATAGGCTTCGGCCGACATGGCGAAGGTTTCCGACAGCGTCGGATGCGGATGGACGGTCAGCCCGATATCATCCGCGTCGCAGCCCGTCTCGATCGCCAGCGCCGCTTCGGCGATCAGATCGCCGGCGTTGGGGCCAACGATGCCGCAGCCGATCAGTCGCCCTGTCGCTTCGTCCCATAGCGTTTTGGTCAGCCCCTCGTCGCGCCCGAGCGACAACGAACGGCCGCTCGCCGCCCAGGGGAAAACCGCCTTGCCATAAGCGATCCCCTTGGCCTTGGCTTCTGTCTCGGTGACGCCGACCCAGGCGACTTCCGGATCGGTGTAAGCGACGGCGGGGATCACCTTGGCGTCGAAAACCGACTTGTGGCCGGTCGCGACTTCGGCGGCGACCTTGCCTTCGTGAGACGCCTTATGGGCCAGCATCGGCTGGCCGACGACATCGCCAATGGCGAAGATATGCGCGACATTGGTGCGCATCTGCCGGTCGACGGCGATGAAGCCGCGCGCGTCCACCGTTACGCCGGCCGCCGCGGCGCCGATCGAGGCGCCATTGGGCCGGCGGCCGACCGCCACCAGGATCGCGTCGAAGACGTCTTCACCCTTGCCGCTTTTGCCCTCAAAGGCGACCTTCAAGCCGTCAGGGCGAGCTTCGACCCCCGTGACCTTGGTCTCAAGGAGGATCTTCTCGTAGAGCTTCTCGACGCGCTTGGCGAAGGGCGCAACGACGTCGCGATCGGCCCCCGGCATGAGCTGGTCCATCATCTCGATGACCGTGATCTTGGAGCCGAGCGCGTGATAGACGGTCGCCATTTCGAGACCGATGATGCCGCCGCCCAGAACGAGCAGACGCTTGGGCGTGAAACGCAATTCGAGCGCAGCGGTGGAATCCCAGATCCGCGGATCGCTCGGAATGAAGCTTGGGGCAACCGAATCCGACCCAGCCGCGATGATGGCGTTGGCGAAGCTTATGGTCTTCTCGCCATCCGATCCCGAAACCTTGAGCGTATGCGGCGAAGCGAAAACCCCTTCGCCTTCGAATACCGTGACCTTGCGCTGTCGCGCCAGGCCGGCAAGACCGCCGGTCAATCGCTTGACGACCCGCTCCTTCCAGTCGCGCAGAGGATCGAGGCTGATCGTCGGCTCGGCAAAGACAATGCCATGAGCCGACATGTCGCGCGCATCGTCGATCACCTTAGCGGCGTGCAGCAGCGCCTTTGAAGGGATGCAGCCGACATTGAGACAGACGCCGCCGAGATCGGGGCGACGATCGACGAGCGCGACCTTGGCGCCGAGGTCGGCGGCGCGAAAGGCCGCCGCATAGCCGCCCGGCCCGGCGCCGAGCACCAGAACGTCGTAGTCATGGTCGGCGGCGGGCGCGCTGGAGGCCGGCTTGGCCGGCGCTGCATTTTGAGCGGAGGGCGCCGCGCTCGTTGCGGCAGGCGCTGCGCTTGCGGTCGAAGCCGCCGGCGCGGCGGCCTCGCTGGCCGCGTAAGTCGCCAGCAGCGAACCCTGACTGACGCGGTCGCCGACCTTGACCTTCACTTCGCCGATGACGCCCGCTTCGGGCGCGGGAACTTCGAGCGTCGCCTTGTCGCTTTCGAGCGTCAGAATGACCTGCTCTTTGGCGATGGTCTGGCCGGCCGCAATATTGATCTCGATGATCGGCACATCCTTGAAGTCGCCGATATCGGGAAGCCTGATTTCACCCGCCATGGACGCGCTCTCCGAGCCCGATGATTATCGCCAGTTTCCTTCAGGCGCCGCCGCGCGAAAACGCCCGCCTAGAGCAGGACGCGCCGCATGTCGGTTGCGGCGCCGCAGAGGCGGCGCATGAAGCGCGCCGCGGCCGCGCCGTCGATCACGCGATGGTCGTAGGAGAGGCAGAGCGGTAGCATCAGCCTTGGTTGAAAAGCCGCGCCGTCCCATACCGGCGTCATGCGCGAGCGCACCACGCCGAGGATCGCCACTTCCGGCGCATTGACGATCGGCGTGAAGGCGGTGCCGCCGATTCCGCCGAGCGAAGAGATGGTGAAGGTCGCGCCCTGCATCTCGGCCGGCGCGAGCTTGCCGTCGCGCGCCTTGGCCGACAGCGCGCCCAGTTCGCGGGCCAGTTCGACGACGCCCTTCTTGTCGACGTCCTTCACCACCGCGACCACCAGACCGTCGGGCGTGTCGACCGCGACGCCGATGTTCCAGTAGTGTCGGTAGATCAGAGCGTCCTTGGCCGGCGCCAAAGCAGAATTGAAGGTCGGGAAGGCCTTGAGCGTGGCGACCGAAGCCTTGAGCAACAGCGGCAGCAACGAGACGCGGTAAGGCGCCTTCTTGTCGGCCTTGGCCTCCTCGTCGATCGCCTTGCGGAAGGCTTCGAGTTCGGTGATGTCGGCTTCGTCGCAATGGGTGACATGGGGAACATTCACCCATGAGGCATGCAGGCGTGGCCCGGAAATGCGCTTGATGCGCGACAGCGCAACGGTCTCGACCGGCCCGAATTTGGCGAAATCGACCACCGGCACTTCCGGCAGCGCAGCGCCGCCGCCAGAGCCGCCGCCGCGCGCCGCCGCCTTGACGTCATCGACAGTGATGCGGCCCTTCTCGCCCGTGCCGCGCACACCGTTAAGGTCGAGCGACAATTCGCGCGCGAGACGGCGCGCCGATGGGCCGGCGAAGACGCCGGAGAAATCCGCCGCCGCGGGAGAGGAAGCCGCGGCTTTTTGCACTGGCGCCGGCTCGGCTTTCGGCGCCGGTTGCGCCGCCTCGGATTTCGCTGCAGGCTGTTGCGCCGCGTCTTGCTTCGTCGTCTCGGGCTTGGGCGTTTCGGACTTGGGCGTTTCGGCTTTGGCGGCGGGCGCGGCCGATGCGGAGGGCTCCAGCGTCAGCAGCGGCGAGCCCATCGACACCTTATCGCCGACTTTGGCGAGAATCTCGCCGATGACGCCGGCCTGCGGCGCCGGCACGTCGAGCGTCGCCTTGTCGGATTCGAGCGTCAGTAGCGACTGCTCCGCCGTCACCGCGTCGCCGGGCTTGACCAGGAACTCGATGATCGGGACATTCTTGAAGTCGCCGATATCGGGGACTTTGACTTCGACTTTGGCCACGACAGGATCTCCTTCGCGCGCGCCAGCTTGACCGCACAAATTGGCTAAAGCGCCTTAGCTCCGCGCCGGACTGGGACGCTCGGGATCGATCTCGTAACGATCGATCGCTTCCGCAACGCGCTTGGTGGGGATCATCTGTTCGTCGGCTAGCGCCTTGAGCGCGGCGACCGCGACATGGCGGCGATCGACTTCGAAGAACGAACGCAGCTTGCGCCGATAGTCCGACCGGCCGAAGCCGTCGGTGCCGAGCACCTTGAAACGGCCGGGCACGAATTGGCGAATGCCGTCGGGGATCGCCTTGACGTAATCGGTCGCGGCGATCACTGGGCCAACGCCCTTGGCGAGCGCCTGTTCGACGTAAGACAGACGGCGCGGCTGTTCGGGATGCAGCATCGACCAGCGCTCGGCGTCGAGCCCGTCGCGACGCAACTCGGTGAAACTGGTGACGCTCCAGATTTCGCTGGAGACGCCGAAATCCTCGGCCAGCAATTGGGCGCCCGCTTCGACTTCGCGCAGGATCGCGCCCGAACCCATCAGACGCACGCGCCGCTCGCCGCGTTTGGCTTCGACGGTGCGCAGCTTGTACATGCCGCGCAGAATCCCCTCTTCGGCGCCTTCGGGCATGCCGGGATGCGGGTAATTCTCGTTGAGCGTCGTGATGTAATAATAGACGTCCTCATTGTCGGCGTACATGCGCTTGAGGCCGGCCCGGACGATGACGGCAAGCTCATAGGCGTAGGTCGGATCGTAGCCGACGCAATTGGGAATGGTCGAAGCCAGCAGATGGCTATGACCGTCCTCGTGTTGCAGCCCTTCGCCATTCAGCGTCGTGCGGCCCGACGTGCCGCCGATCATGAAGCCGCGCGTGCGCAGATCGCCCGCCGCCCAGGCGAGATCGCCAATGCGCTGAAAGCCGAACATGGAATAATAGATATAGAATGGGATCATCGGCGTCGCCGACGTCGAATAGGAGGTTCCCGCCGCGATGAACGAGGCCATGGCGCCGGGCTCGTTGATGCCCTCCTGCAGGATCTGCCCCTTGCTGTCCTCGCGGTAATACATCAGCTGCTCGGCGTCCTGCGGCCGATAGAGCTGGCCGACCTGGCTGAAAATGCCGAACTGACGGAACAGGCCCTCCATGCCGAAGGTGCGGCTTTCGTCGGGCACGATCGGCACGATGCGCGAGCCCAGCGCCTTGTCGCGCAGCAGCGTCGTGAGAATGCGCACGAAGGCCATTGTGGTGGAAATCTCACGCCCCTCGGCCGTCGGCTTGAGCAGCGCGTCGAAAGCCGACAGCGGCGGAATTTCAAGCGGCGCGGCGTTGCGCAGGCGCGCCGGCAGCGGGCCGCCAAGCGCGGCGCGGCTCTCACGCAGATATTTCATTTCCGCGCTGTCCTCGGCCAGACGCAGGAACGGCGTCGCCGGCAAATCGGCGTCGGAAACGGGGATCTGAAGGCGATCGCGAAACGCCTTGAGCGCCGCGTCGCCAATGTGCTTGGCCTGATGGGCGATCATCTGCCCTTCGCCCGCCGCGCCCATGCCATAGCCTTTGACTGTCTTGGCGAGGATGACGGTCGGCTGACCCTTATGTTCGACGGCGGCCTTATAGGCGGCGTAGACCTTGATCGGGTCGTGTCCGCCGCGCGTCAGCGCCCAGATCTGATCGTCGCTCCAGTCGGCGACCATCGCCGCCGTCTCGGGATAGCGGCCGAAGAAATTCTTGCGCACATAGGCGCCGTCCTTGGACTTGAAGTCCTGGTATTCGCCGTCGACGCATTCTTCCATCAACTGGCGCAGCTTGCCCGAATGATCCGCCGCCAGCAGCGGATCCCAGTTCGAGCCCCAGAGACATTTGACGACGTTCCAGCCGGAGCCACGGAAATTGGCTTCGAGCTCCTGCACGATCTTGCCATTGCCGCGCACCGGCCCGTCGAGGCGTTGCAGATTGCAATTCACCACGAAGATGAGGTTGTCGAGCTTCTCGCGCCCCGCCAATGAAATCGCGCCCATCGACTCGGGCTCGTCCATTTCGCCGTCGCCGCAAAAGACCCAGACCTTTCGTTCCGACGTGTCGGCGAGGCCCCGCCCATTGAGATAGCGCAGGAAGCGCGCCTGATAGATCGCCATCAGCGGTCCGAGGCCCATGGAGACTGTCGGAAACTGCCAGAAATCCGGCATCAGCCAGGGATGGGGATAGGAGGACAATCCGCGTCCGCCGACTTCCTGGCGGAAATTAACGAGCTGGTCTTCGCTCAGACGCCCTTCGAGAAAGGCCCGCGCATAAATGCCCGGCGAGCTGTGACCCTGAAAATAGATCAGATCGCCGCCATGGCTGGCGTCGGCGGCGCGCCAGAAATGCATGAAGCCGGTTTCGTAGAGCGTCGCCGCCGATTGATAACTGGCGATATGACCGCCAAGCTCGGAGGATTCATGATTGGCGCGCAACACAATCGCCGCCGCGTTCCAGCGGACATAATGGCGGATCGCGCGCTCAAGCGCCTGGTTGCCAGGCGGCTCGGGTTGATCTTCAGGACGGATGGTGTTGACGTAAGCGGTGTGGGCGGCGAAGGGGAGCTGAGCGCCCTTGCGTCGGGCCGATGTGACCACCGAATTGAGAATCTCGTCGATCCGGTTCAGGCCCTCGAAGGCTTCGACCGAATCGAGCGCGTCGAGCCATTCTCCGGTCTCGGCGGCCTCGTTCCTCAGGTCGTCGTCCATACTGCCTCCCTGGCGCCGCGACGGCCGAGATTTGCAGCTCGCAGCTTGCGCCTCTGTCTCACGGCGCCCGTGGATTGGCAATGGTGAGGCGGGCGCGACACGCATGCGAAATCTGCATGGCTTGCGCGCATAGATGGCGGGTTCGTCCTACCAAAGTTCTAGGGATTCAAATAGACGGCCCCGTGATGAATGAGGTGAGCGCATGGCCGGATTGACAACGCATGTCCTCGATACGACCCGAGGCGGACCGGCGGCTGGCGTGCTGATCGAGTTGCATATTCTCGAGTCTGACGGCGGTCGGCGGCTCATCGCCAGCGTGCGCACCAACGCCGACGGGCGCACCGACGCGCCGTTGATCGGCGCCGCCGAAGCGCGGGCGGGAACCTTCGAGCTGGCCTTTCATCTCGGCGCTTATTTTCGCGCGTCTGGAACGATAAACGCGGCCGCGCCTTTTCTGGATATCGTGCCGATCCGCTTCACGATCGCCGACCCGAAGGCGCATTACCACGTGCCGCTAATCGCGACGCCGTGGAGCTATTCGACCTATCGCGGCAGCTGAGCGCCTTCGTCTGGCCGAGGGTGATTTTGCAATTGGCTATAATTACACGGCTGTGAACCGTCCTTTAATGATATTCGGCGAGTTTGCAGGTCGGCGCCTTGCGGTTTCGCGCACGGCTTATTATAAGCATACACATCATAAGCGAGCCTCCACCTTGACCCCGACCCTCAGCCCGGCGCGCGAACTTGCGTTCGCGTTGCATGACGTTGCGCGGCTGTTTCGAACCTATTCGAATCAGCGCGCACGCGAGATCCGCATGACTCGCGCGCAATGGGCCGTGCTGGTGAAACTGCGCAGCGGCGAGGGCGTTAATCAGCGTGAACTCGCCGACCGGCTCGATCTCGCGCCGATCACGCTGGCCCGACTGATCGACAAACTCACCGCCTCGGGCCTGGTCGAAAGGCGCGAAGACATCGCCGATCGCCGCGCCAATCGGCTCTTTCTCACGCCGAAAGCCGATCCGGTTCTGGAGCGGCTCGACCAGCTCGGCGAAGACGTGGCGGGCCGCGCGATGACCGGCCTCGACGCGCACGCGATCCGGGAAATCACCGACGGCTTGGCGCGGATGCGCGCCAACCTGAAAAACCAACTGACCAGCGGAGCCTAGCTCAGTGTCGCAGACGTCCCCTACCTCGCGCGATCGCTCCGCCGAACCGACTCCGCTGAACCGCGGCCCCGCCGGGCCAGCGCGCGTCAACGAGCCCGCGACGCCGCCGCCGGCCGCGCCAGTCGCCGAGCCGCCGCGTTCCGACGCCCCGGCTCCTGCCCCAGCCGCGCGCCGCAACGGCTCGCTCGCCCGCTTCCTGCTGATGGTCGTCGTTCCCATCGCCGCGCTGGCGTTCGGTCTGATGTGGTGGCTCAGCGGCGGGCGCTACGTGTCGACCGACAACGCCTATGTCGGCGCGGAAAAATCGCTGATCACGCCGCAAATCACCGGGACGATCCTCTCCGTTCATGTTCGTGAGGGCGAGCATGTCGAGGCTGGCGCGCCGCTGTTCGACATCGATCCCGCCGCATATCAGACCGCGCTGACGCTGGCTCAGGGGCGGATTGCCGCCGCCAAAGTCGAATTCGCCAATCTGCAGGCTTCCTACGTCAGCACGCAGAAGCAGATCGATATGGGCGAAGCGGCAGTGAAGCTGCGCGAGAACGACTACAGCCGCAAACTCAGCCTGGTGAACTCCAGCGCCGGCACGCGCGCCGATCTCGACACGTCGGAAGCCGCCCTGGTGCAGGCGCAGGAAATTCTCGAATTCGTTCGCAGCATGCAAGCGACCAACGTGGTCAAACTCGGCGGCGGTCCCGACGCGTCGATCGACTCGTTCCCCGATTACATGCAGGCCAAGGCCGGGCTCGACGACGCCGAACGCAATCTGCGCAACACCCATATCGTCGCGCCGATCGCCGGAGAAGCGACCCAGGTTGATCAGATTGAGATCGGCCGTGTCGCGCCGGCTGGTCAACCGGTGTTCGCGGTCGTCGCCACCGAGGGTCTCTGGGTCGACGCCAATCCGAAAGAATCCGACCTCACCTATGTGCGCGCCGGCCTGCCGGCCAGCGTGACGATCGACGCCTTTCCGGGCGTCGAGTGGAAGGGCAATATCTGCTCGATCGCTCCGGGCACCGGCGCGCAATTCTCGATTCTGCCGGCGCAGAACGCCAGCGGCAATTGGGTGAAAGTGGTGCAGCGCGTGCCTCTGCGCTTCTGTTTCAATCCCGATCAGAAGACTGAAGGGTTGCGCGCCGGCATGAGTGCGACCATCGACATCGACACGGGACGCAGCCGCTCGCTCGCCCAGCTCGTGCTCGGGCCCATCGACTGGCTGAAGTCCTGGTTCGTCTCGCCGCCGGCGGCCGCCTCGGCCTCGTAAGATGAACGCCGCCGCTACCGACACGATGACGCCGACGCTGCGCGCCATGCTGACGGTTTGCGTCATGATGGCCACCATCATGCAGGCGCTCGACACGACGATCGCCAATGTCGCCCTGCCCTATATGCAGGGCTCGCTGTCGACCACCCAGGATCAGGTCAACTGGGTGTTGACCTCCTATATCGTCGCCGCCGCGATCATGACCTCGCCGCTTGGCTGGATGGCGATGCGTTTCGGCCGCAAGCGCCTGTTCATCGTCTGCACCGCCGGCTTCACGGTCGCTTCGATGCTTTGCGGCGTCGCGCAAAGCATCGAGCAGATGGTCGCCTTCCGCCTCTTGCAGGGCGTGTTCGGCGCGGCGCTGGTGCCGCTCAGCCAGGCCGTGATGCTCGACGCCTATCCGCCGGCAAGGCGCGGCGCGGCCATGGCGATCTGGGGCATGGGCGTCATGCTCGGCCCGATCATGGGGCCGACATTGGGCGGCTGGCTGACCGAGAATTATTCGTGGCGCTGGGTCTTCTACGTCAACCTGCCCTTCGGCGTCCTAACGGTCGCCGGCCTTTCCGCCTTCATGCACGAGAGCGAAGTGCGCCGCGACGTGCCGTTCTCGTGGTTCGGCTTTCTGTCGCTGTCGCTCGGGATCGGCGCGCTGCAGATGATGCTCGATCGCGGCCAGGATCAGGGCTGGTTCAGCTCTGGCGAGATCGTCCTCGAAGCGGTTCTCACCGTGATCGGCTTCTATTTCTTCCTCGTCGACACCACGACATCCAAACGTCCCTTCATCGCAATGAAGATTTTCCGCGACTGGAATTTCTCAGTCGCGCTCGTCTTCATGTTTCTGATCGGCATCATCCTGCTCGCCACGATGGCGCTGGTGACGCCGTTTCTGCAGAACCTGCTCGGTTATCCCGTGCTCGCCAGCGGCTATCTGCTGGGAACGCGCGGAATTGGAACGTTTCTCGCCATGATGCTGGTCGGCCGGCTGCTCGGCAAATATGACGCGCGGTTCCTGATCCTCTTCGGCCTGATCCTGTCGACCCTGTCGCTGTGGATCATGGTCGGCTGGACAACCGACACGTCGGCGCGCGCCATCGGCATCGACTCCGTCGTGCAGGGCGTCGGCCTCGGCTTCGTCTTCGTGCCGCTCAACACCGTCGCTTTCGCCACCCTGCCCGGCGCGTTGCGCACCGAAGGCGCGGCGCTATGGACGCTGATCCGCAACATCGGCTCGTCGGTTGGAATTTCGATCGTCATCGCCCAGCTCACCAATATGATCACCGTCTTCCACAGCCAGATTGGCGAACATGTTTCGCCGTTCAACGATGCGATGAAATTGCCCAACGCCGCGGCGCTGACGTCGCAGTCGATCGGCACGCTGGCGCAGCTTGACGGGCTCGTCACCCAGCAGGCGGCGATCATGGCCTATTCCAACGATTTCCTGCTGATGACCTTCGTATCGATCGCCGCCTTCCCCCTGCTGGCTTTGATCCGCTCGGCAAAGAGCACGCCGCCGCCGAGCGGCCATTCCGCCGCCGCGGCGATGGAGTAAGGGACGCAAGTCGTCCGACGCGGTTTCGCGCGAGGCTCAGCGGCTCATATCGGCCAGCGCGTCGCGCATCGAATCGCTCGGCACGCCGAACAGGCCGCCGTACGGCAGATCGAGATCGCGAATCACGAAGACGGCGCTGCTGACGGACACGGCGCAGAGCCCGATGACAATGACGCTGAGCAGGTTGGGTCGCGCGCGCAAACCGAAGCTGGCGAATAACAGAACCAGCCAGAAGACCAAAACCCAGTAGAACGGCGTCGCGATCGAGCCATGCTCGCCCTCGATCACCGCCCATCGACTGCGAATGGTGTCGGCGTAATCGCTCATGCAGGCGTTGGCCATGTTCTGGTGAAAGACATCCGCCGGCTTCAGCGCCCGCACATCGAGACCGACCTGATTCATGATTTCCGACAGCGTCGGGTCCTCGCCCACTTGCCGCATCTTCGAGGTGTCGGGATAGGTCGCGCCGGGCGGCGGCGCTTCGTCGGGCCAGGTGCTGGCGATGACCGCTGCGACATAGCTGCGCAGCCTGGCGCGCGTCGCATCCGTCTCGGGGCCATAGTCGCGAAGGCAGCGATCGAGCTGAGCAATCTGCCCGGCGTAGGTTCCGCGCGCCTGATAGGCCGTCTCGAAACCGCTTTTGACCGAAGACGTCAGCAGGCCGAGGACGATCGCGGTGAAGGTCACCATCAGGCCGATCGCCAATTGGATCATTTCGACCGATTCGCGCGACCGGTGCCTTTCCGGCAGCCGCGCATTGACCAGGAAGCCGATCCCGGTGCTGGCGCAGAGCAAGACAAGAACCAGGAGCGACGGCAAGAACTCGCGCATGGCCTCATGCTCCCCGGAACGGGCTGAGCCGTCAACGCGGGGCGTCAGCCTGGTCGCTGTCCGTTGAGAAAAGCCGCGATGTGGAAGGCCGCCTGCGCAGAGCCATGGGCATGTTCGGCGCCGACCGGACAGGCGCGACGCGCCAGGCAGCCGCGTTCCATGCAGGGACGTCCAGCCTCGCTGCGAAGATGCGTGACGCAGGCGGCGACGTCATAGCCCTGCGCCGAGAAGGCGTCGACCGGACAGGCGCTAAGGCAAGGACGCGTCGCGCAACGCTCGCAGGGGCTTTGGGTGATCGGGCGCGGCGGAACCGCAATCGGCTCGGCGAAGGCAAGCGCGCCGCGATAGCCCCGCCACAGGCCGTAAACCGGATGGATCAGCAGGCCGAGCGGCGAGATGAAAAGATCTTCGGCGCGCAGCGCCCAGCGCTGGAACGGCCAGTGCGGCGGCCCGCCAAAGGGATAGAGCGGCCGGGCGCCGAGGTCCTCGGCGAGCGCGCCGACAACCCGCAGGCTCCAGCGATCGAGCGGATCGGCCTCGCCATCGGTCGCCTCGGGCGAATTGGCGAAAGCCACCCAACCGTTCTCGCCTCCAAGACCGATGAGCGCGATTGTCGCGACCCCCGCGAGATCGCCGCGGCTTTCCTCGGCGTCGAGCGCGAAGCCGCCCTGCACGGCGAGGCCGGCGCGCTCGGCGCCGGCCGCGATCGCCGCCCAGTCCGTCACGGCGGCGAAGCCTGCGTGGCGTTCACCACCGGATCAGCGCGGCGCCCCAGGTGAAGCCGCCGCCCATGGCCTCGATCATCACCAGATCGCCTTTCTTGATCCGACCGTCCTTGACTGAAACGGCGAGCGCCAGCGGGATCGAGGCGGCCGAGGTGTTGCCGTGTCGGTCGACGGTGACGACGACCTTCTCACGCGGCAGGCCGAGCTTGTCGGCGGACGCGTCGATGATACGGCGATTGGCCTGATGCGGCACGAACCAGTCGATGTCGGCCGCAGTGACGCCGGCGTCGTCGAAACACGCCTTGATGACGTCGGTCACCATGCCGACGGCGTGTTTAAACACTTCGCGCCCTTCCATTTTGAGATGTCCGACCGTCTTGGTGGTTGAAGGACCGCCATCGACATAAAGCTTGGCGCGATGACGTCCGTCGGAGCGCAACTGGGTCGATATGACGCCCGGCGAGGTCAGCGCCCCATCGCTCGGCGTCGCCTCGAGCACGATCGCTCCGGCGCCGTCGCCAAACAGCACGCAGGTCGTGCGATCGGTCCAGTCGAGCAGACGCGAGAAGGTCTCGGCGCCGATCACCAGCGCCCGCTTGTGTGATCCGGAGACCAGGAACTTGTCGGCGGTCGCGACCGCGAAGACGAAGCCCGAGCAGACGGCCTGCAAATCGAAAGCGACGCCATGCGTGACGCCCAAAGCCGCCTGCACCTGCGTCGCCACTGCGGGAAAGGTGTAGTCGGGCGTGGAGGTGGCGACGATGAAAAGGTCGATGTCAGCCGCGACAAGGCCGGCGTCGGCCAGCGCCGCCTCGGCGGCGCGCGTCGCCAGCATCGAGGTCGTCTCGCCCTCGGCGGCGACGTGACGCTGACGGATGCCGGTGCGCTGAACGATCCATTCGTCTGTGGTGTCGACGATCGTCTCCATTTCGGCGTTGGTGACGATGCGTTCTGGCAGCGCCGAACCGACGCCGCGGACAGTTGAACGAACTCTAACAGGATTCATGTGCTGAAACGGTCCCGCGTGTGAGGATTTCAGGTGTCGGCCGGCGCCGCGACCGGCGCGCGCGCTTCATGGGCCTGGGCGATCATCTCGCGTATCTTGCCAAGCAATTCCTGACGAACCATGTCGTAACCGACCTCGATCGCGCCGGCGAGGCTCTCCGCGTCGGCGCCGCCGTGGCTCTTGATGACCACCCCGTCGAGACCGAGGAAGACGCCGCCATTGACGCGGCCGGGATCGA
>SSMV01000043.1 GCA_004799435.1 Bradyrhizobium sp. | reverse complement strand
GCGACACAGTGACGGCGCAGATGAAAGACGCGATGCGAGCCGGCGACAAGACGCGAGTGGGGGCCTTGCGCCTTGTCATGGCCGCGCTGAAGGACCGCGAGATCGAGGCGCGCGGCTCCGGCAAGATCGTCAGCCGCGCCGATGAATTGGCCTTGCTGACCAAGATGGTGAAGACCCGCCAGGAATCGCTCGCCATTTATCAGCAGGCCGGGCGCGAAGATCTGGCGCGCCAGGAGAGCGCCGAAATCGCCGTGATCGGCGAGTTCCTACCCAAGCAGATGACGGAAACGGAAGTGAGCGCGGCGGCCAAGGCGGCGATCACTGAGGCCGGCGCGGCGAGCCTTCGCGACATGGGCAAGGTCGTCAACGCCCTCAAGGAGCGCTATCCCGGCCAGATGGACTTCGCCAAGGCGAGCGCCATCGTTAAGGCGCTGCTGACCGCCTGAACCCGCGCCGGTCGTGAGCTTGCGCTTGGCCCTCGCCAGCGCCAGATAGCAGCCGCGAGCATCTTCCCGGAGTTTCGCCATGCCCCAGACCAGCGGTCGCCTGTTCGATGAATTCTCGCGCTTCGTCACCGACGCGGCCGGCCTCGCCGAAGGCGCTAGGCGGGAGGTCGAGACCTTGGTGCGGGCCCAGCTCGAACGTCTGATGGCCGGGATGGATGTGGTCTCGCGCGAGGAATTCGAAGCCGCGAAGGAGATGGCGGCCAAGGCGCGGAGCGAAAATGAGACGCTCGCCGCCCGAATTGCGGCGCTCGAAGCCAGGCTCGGCGCCGATAAAGCCTGATTTCCGATTCAATTCCGCAATTCTAGCCATACGATTGATTCGCTTGGCTGATTCTGTGGACGACGGCGAGCTTGCGGTTTACCGCGCGCTGCGAATCGTCGAGTCTTGGCTCTGTCGAAACCGTTCGTTCCGACCCCGTCAGGCCCGCGCAAGCCTTTAGATGTCATCTAGGCTGGCCCGCCGCCCAGCGCCGTCGTTTTTGTCGCGTTGCGTCGCCCGAGTTCCGCCGCCGACCGGAAGGCCCGTCGATGATCGCCGAAGAAAATGCCGGTTTTGATCGTCCCGAACATCCGGTGGATGTGGTGGAGCGGCTGGCGACGGTGAACGAATGGGCCTTCGACCGGGCCGACGAAGACGAGATTTCGATCCTCGTCTCGGGCGTCTGGGCGCAATATGAGGTCTCCTTCACCTGGCTGCCGGCGATCGAATCGCTGCATGTCGGCTGCTCTTTCGATCTCAAGGTGCCCGAGCGCCGGCGCGCCGAAATCGCCGCGCTGGTCCATCTGATCAACGCCCAATTGTGGCTCGGCCATTTCGACATCTGGAGCCGCGACGACATCGTGATGTTCCGCCACGCCCACTGCCTGGCCGGCGGGGCGCAGCCCAGCGACACGCAATGCCGCACCATCGTGGAGGCGGCGCTCTCGGCCTGCGAGAGCCATTTTCAGGCCTTCCAATTCGTCCTCTGGGCGGGCCGCAGCGCCCGCGAGGCGATGGATCTGGCGACTTTCGAGACCGTCGGGACAGCCTGAACGCCACGCTTCCGGACCGCCGGCCTCTCTCCGGGGCTGGCGTCCGGCGGCGTTTGCGTGTAAGAGCCGCGCTTCCCGTTTCCCTCGCGGTCGGCGCTAGCCAATCGCCACGCTATCGCTGGAGTTCTTCATGGCTGTTCCGAGACGAAAAACCTCGCCCTCGCGCCGCGGCATGCGCCGTTCGGCCGACGCCCTCAAGGCGCCGACCTATGTCGAGGACAAGGATTCGGGTGAGCTGCGCCGTCCCCATCACGTCGATCTGAAGACCGGCATGTATAAGGGCCGCCAGGTCCTCAAGCCCAAGGCGCCGGCCGAGGCCTAAGCTCGCGGGGCGTCAACCATAGGACTATCGAAGAGGCCGGTGCTCCCGCCGGCCTTTTTCATGTCAACTTCGCCGCGTCGCCACGACCGCGCCGCCGACGATCAGCGCGCAGGCCAGCCCAAGCGAAGCCGTCGCCTCGGCGACGCCGCCGGCGATCAGGATCAGCGTCGACAGCACCGGCGTGGCGTAGGCGGCGATCCCAAGCAGGCGAATGTCGCCATGCTTGACGCCATAGTCCCAGACAAAGAAGGCCAGTCCCAGCGGGCCGACGCCGAGGCAGGCGATCGCCGCCCATTGCGGCGCGCCCGCCGGCGCGACGGTCGTCTCGAAGAGATAGTGACAGAGCGTCGCCAGCGCCGCGGTGGCGATGCAAAAGCCGGCGACCGCCTCGGTCGGCGCGCCTTTGAGCCGCCGCGACAGCACCGAATAGCTCGACCAAACGAAAGCGGCAGCCAACGCCAGCGCGTAGCCCACGACGACGCCGCGCGTCAGCGGGCGCCCTGCCGCGTCCGCCGCTCTCCCGGCGAAAAGCGAAGCCGCGCCGGCAAAGCCGAGCACCGCGCCGATAACATGGCGCGCGCGCAGGCCTTCGCCCGGCAGCAGACCGGACAGCAGCACGATCAGCAGCGGCCAGAGATAATTGACGAGGCTTGCTTCCGCTGGCGGCGCCAGCGACAGCGCGGCGAAATAGAGCGCGTGATAGCCGAAGAGGCCGCCGACGCCGACCGCCCAGACCCGCCACGGCTGGCGCAATGCGGCGAGCCTGTCGCGCGCCGCGACATAGGCGAAGCCGAGACCGCCGCCGATGGCGAAGGTCAGAGCCGCCAGTTCGAAGGGCGGAATCGCGCCAGCCAGCACGACCAGCAACGCGAGGCTCGACCATAGCGCGATGGCGCCGAGGCCGATCAGCGTCGCGGCGCGCGGGGCGAGTGCAGGAGACGGCGCGCTTGTCATGCAGGGTTCTTATCGCGCGCGATCTCAAGCGTCGATGCGCTTGACGAACCATTGCAGGATGCGGCTCCAGACTTCGTCCTTGCCGGCCTGATCCTCGACGCCATGGTCGAGGTTCGGGTTGTCGTTCACCTCGATCACCGCCAGCGCGTCGCCCGATTCCTTGACGTCGACGCCATAGAGACCGCCGCCGATGGCCTGCGCCGCGCGCAGCGCGACGTCGATGACGCGGCGTGGCGCTTCGGAAAGCGCCATCGTGCGAAATCCGCCCTCGCGCGCGCCATTGGGCCCGTGCTTGATGATCTGCCAATGGCCGCGCGCCATGTGATATTGGCAGACGAACAGCGGCTCGCCGTCGAGCACGCCGACCCGCCAGTCGAAATCGGTCGGCATGAAAGCCTGCGCCAGCAGGAGATCGGTGTCCTCGAACAGACGGTCGGTCAGCGCTTTCAGTTCGTCGAAATTATCGACCTTGTGGACGCCGCGCGAAAACGAGCCATCGGGGATTTTCACCACCATCGGCCAGCCAAGCTGCTTTTCGGCGCGGCGAAGATCGTCATCCTCGGCCAGCATGACCGTCGGCGGGATCGGTACGCCGCGCGACTCCATCAGCTCATGCAGATAGACCTTGTTGGTGCAGCGGATCATCGACACTGGATCGTCGATCACCGGCATCCGTTCCTGCAGGGCGCGCCGCGCGAAACGATAGGTGTAATTGTCGATCGAGGTCGTGGCGCGGATGAACAGCGCGTCGAATTCGGCCAGTTCCGCCAATTGTCGTTTGTTCAGCAATTCGACTTCGAAGGAATGTTTCTCCGCCAGCTTCTGGAAATGGCGGATCGACTGTTCCGAGGAGGGCGGCAGGGTCTCTTCGGGGTCGTAAAGCACAGCGAGCGAATATTTCGCGACCGAGCGCGCGCGCGGATTGCGCCAGTCGCGTTCGGTGTGACGATGGAGCGCGTCGCGAAAGAATTCCGCCTCCTCGGGACCGAGCTTGGCGAGCGGGCGCACGCGTAGCCGCTCGATCCGCCAGCGTTTTCCCGGCGTGATGGTCACTTCCATCGCCGGGCAGCGGTACCAGTCGAACAGCAGCTTGCCGAAGGCTTCGAAACGCTGGTCCTGCACCAGACCGAAGCAGAACAGAAGATCGAAGGTCGTCTCCTCGTCGGCGCGGGCGCGATGCGCGGCGGCGGTGAGCGCTTCCTGGAGATCGGGCAGCGCCTGCTCGTAGAGCTTGTGCTCGCGCAATTCGAGCATCGTCTCGACGGTCGGGATGACGCGGTGGCCGCGCGCTTCTGCGAGCAGCGAGGCGTAATAGCCCTTCGACTGATAATTGTAGGAGCGCGACAGATTGATGATCTTGGCGCGGCCGCCGCTGACGAACAATTTCGGTCGCGCGAGATAATCGCTGGTGGTGATGACCTTATGCGGCGTGTCCGCGTTGGGGAAATCGCGTGCGTGGTCGACCAGAATGACCCAGCCGTTCATCGACTCAGTCCTGGATCGGCGCAGAGAGGCGGCGGAGGCTCACAAGGCGAAAGATCATTTGGCGACGGTTCGCTTAACGATGCAGACATAGGACCGGTCGGCTCCCTGGCCGAACGAGAAGAGGCGATATCCCAGGGCGGCTACAACGCCCGAATCGGACGCGACCCACGGCGTCTCCAAACATGCGTCGCTGGAAAGGCCGGCGCAAGCGGAACCCAGAGCGATCTCGCGGATTTTATCGACCTCCCGTCGGCGAGGCCTCGTTGCCTGCCGCCAGCCGCTTTTCAAAGCGCAACGCCGTCGCGCCATCCTCATAGTAGCGCTCGTGACGGCCGAAGTCGCGATAGCCCATCTTCTCATAAAGGGCGATCGCGGCGGCGTTGTCGTAACGAACCTCAAGCCGCAAGGCGTCGCAGCCATGGGCGCGCGCATAGCGCTCGCAGCCCTGCAACAAGGCCCGGCCGACGCCGCGCCGCCCCTGCGCCGGATCGACGGCAAGCGAATAGATTCGCGCCGTCCTGCCGTCCCGTCGTTTCGAGATCAACGCATAGCCGGCCACCGTCGCGCCGAAGCGTGCGACGATCAGCGGCCGGTGCTCGGCTTTGACGAAGCTGCGCAAAGATCGGCGCGACAGCCGGTCGCCGGTGAAGGCGGCGGCCTCCAGCGCCTCGATCGCGTCCAGGTCTTCGAGCGCGGCGGGCTGGATCGTCATGCCCCCGGCGACATGGCCGCTCATGCGCTTATCCCTTCGCTCGGCCGCGCTTGCCCAACGAGCCGCGTCCCGCCTAAAACTCGACCGCGCGCGCGAGCCCGCTTGCCCAATCTTCGGTCCTGGGCGCCACGGAGACAAGATGAGCAAGGCGGAAAAAAGGCTGGCCGCTTTCAAGACGCTGCTCGCCGATGCGCATACCCGCCTCGCGCTCGAATTCGGTTTTCGGCTGTGGGACGGCGCGACGGTTCCCGCCGACTGGCCCTCCGACGCGCTGACCATCGCCATTGCCGACGAAGGCGCCGTGGCGGCGCTGACGCGCGCGCCGCGTCTGCCGACGCTCGCCAATCTCTGGGCGGCGCGCCGCCTCGATATTCTCAACGGGACGATCTTCGATCTCGTCGCCAAGCGGCCGAAAGCGCGTAGCCGTGAGCTGCGCCGCAATCTTCTTAACCCCGCGGCGCTCGGCGTCGGCCTGCGATTCCTGTTCACGCCGCGCGGCGGCCCGTGGCCGCTGGAGAGCGTCGCGCAGGATCGCGAAAGCGACGGCAGCGAGGCCGAGAACAAGCGCAACATCGCCCAACACTATGACGTCTCCAACGCTTTCTACCGCCTGTGGCTCGACGAGGAGATGGTCTACACCTGCGCCTATTTTCACGATTGGAGCGACAGTCTCGATCAGGCGCAACGCAACAAGCTCGACATGGTCTGCCGCAAGCTTCGTCTTGCGCCCGGCGAGACGATGCTCGACATCGGCAGCGGCTGGGGGTCGCTGGCCTTCCACGCCGCGCGCAACTACGGCGTAAAAGTCGTCGGCGTGACGCTATCGAAGGAGCAGATCGGTTTTGCCCGCGAGAAGGCCGAGCGTCTCGGGCTTGCCGATCGCGTGAGTTTCGAATTGCAGGATTATGCGCTGCTTGAGGGCCGCGACCGTTTCGACAAGATCAGCTCGATCGGCATGTTCGAGGCGATCGGCGCATCGCATTTTTCGACCTATTTCGAAACGCTGCGGCGCCTGCTGAAGCCAGGCGGGCTCTATCTGCATCATGCGATCACGCGGCCGGGAAAGCGCGGCGCCGATCTGGGCGCGAACGCAGGCGGCGGCAAGAAGCGTCCAGAATTCGCCGCGCTGACGCGCTATATTTTCCCCGGCGGCGAGCTCGACCACCTCGGGAGAACCATCGCCAGTCTCGAATCGCACGGCTTTGAAATTCACGACGTCGAAGGCTGGCGCGAACATTATCAGCGCACCTGCCGCTTCTGGCACGACCGGCTGCTGGCGCGCTATGACGAAGCCTGCGGCGAAGTTGGCGAGGCGACGACCCGCGTCTGGCTCGCCTATCTCGCCTCTTGTTCGATTGTCTTTTCGCGCAACGCCTGCGGCATCTATCAGACGCTCGCCTCCAAACGGGTGAAGGGCGCCAGTGGATTGCCGCCGACGCGCGCCGATCTTTATCGCTAGCGCCTCAGCTTCGCCCGGCGCGGCGCAGCCATTCTTCCTCGTCGATTGTCTCGACGCCGAGTTCGCGCGCCTTGTTGAGCTTCGAGCCGGCGCCGGGGCCGGCGACGACGAGGTCGGTCTTGGCCGAGATCGAACCCGACACTTTGGCGCCGAGTCTTTCGGCGAAAGCCTTGGCTTCGTCGCGGCTCATGCGCTCAAGCGAGCCGGTGAAGACGATCGTCTTGCCGGCCAGCGGATGGCCGGATTCGACTGCTGGCATGGGCGTCACCGTCACCTCGTCGAGCAGGGCATTGAGCGGGGCCTCGTTATGCGGCTCGGCGAAGAAATCAACAACCGACTCGGCAACGACAGGGCCGATCCCCTCGATCGCCGACAGCGTTTGGGCGGCGTCGTCCGCGTGCGCTGCTTTGCGCAATTCTTTGAAATCGGGAAAGTGGCGCGCCAGCCGGCGGGCATTGGTTTCGCCAATGTGGCGCACGCCAAGCGCATAGAGGAAGCGGTTCGCCTCGATTGCGCGACGCGCCGCAATCGCCGCAAAGAGATTGCGCGCCGAGACTTCGCCGAAGCCCTCCCATTCGGCAAGCCGCGGCCGGCCCTGACCGTCGCGCTTCTCGAGGGTGAAAATATCGGCGGCGATCCGGATCAGCCCCTCGTTGAAAAAGAGTTCGATTTGCTTGTCGCCGAGACCTTCGATGTCGAAGGCGTTGCGCGAGGCGAAATGTTTGAGCCCCTCGACCGCCTGCGCCGCGCAGACGAGGCGGCCGGTGCAGCGACGCACGACATCGGTCGCGCCGGTCTTCTCGTCGATTTCGCGCAGCGCCGCCGAGCCGCAGACCGGACAGACGAATTGTCCCGCCGCGTCCTGCGGAAAGACAAAGGCTTTGGCGCCGGGCGGACGTTTGTCGTGGATCACTTCGAGGATCTGCGGGATGACGTCGCCGGCCCGCTGAACGACCACCGTGTCGCCGACGCGTACGTCGAGGCGGGCGATCTCGTCCTCATTGTGCAGCGTGGCGTTGGAGACGACGACCCCGCCGACCGTGACGGGCTTGAGCTTGGCGAGTGGGGTCAGCGCGCCGGTGCGTCCGACGTTGATCTCAATGTCATTGAGGATGGTGATGGCGCGTTCGGCGGGAAACTTATGCGCGGTCGCCCAGCGCGGACTGCGCGATACGAAACCGAGTCGCTCCTGCAGCGCCAATTCGTCGACCTTATAGACAACGCCGTCGATGTCGTAGCCGAGCGTCGCGCGCTGGGCTTCGATGGCGTGAAAATGCGCCAGCATTTCCGCCGGAGTCTTACACAGCCGGGTCAGCGGATTGACCGGCAGGCCGAAGCGACGAAAGGCCGCCATGGCCTCGCTCTGGCTTTTGGCGAAGGGCGCGCTGAATTCGCCCCAGGCGTAAGCGAAGAAGCGCAGTGGCCGTGCGGCGGTGACGCTCGGATCGAGTTGACGCAAGGAGCCGGCCGCCGCATTGCGCGGATTGGCGAAGGTCGGTTTGCCGGCAGCCTGCTGGCGAGCGTTGAGCGCGGCGAAATCCTCATGCGCCATGTAAACTTCGCCGCGCGCCTCGAATATGTCCGGCGCGCCATGAAGGATCTTGGGGATCGTCGAGACGGTCAGGGCGTTGGCGGTGACGTTCTCGCCCTCGTAGCCGTCGCCGCGCGTGGCGGCCTGCACCAGCTTGCCGCGCTCATAGCGCAGCGAACAGGAGAGGCCGTCGATTTTCGGTTCGGCCGTCACCGCAAGTTCGGCCTCGGCGCCAAGACCAAGAAAGCGGCGCACCCGCGCGCAGAATTCCTCGACCTCCTCATCGGCGAAAATATTGCCGAGCGACAGCATCGGGATCGCATGGCGAACTTTGGCGAATTTCTCCGATGGGGCTGAACCGACCTTGCGGCTCTGGGAATCGGCGCCGGCAAGTTCGGGATGGGCTTCCTCCAGCGCGACATAACGCCGGCGCAGGGCGTCGTAATCGGCGTCGGAAATGCTCGGGGCGTCCTCGCCGTGATAGCGCCGGTCATGTTCGGCGATTTCGGCGCCGAGGCGCGCGTGTTCCGCTCGAGCGTCCTCAAGCGAGGCTTTATCCGCAGGCTTTGGCTTCGCGCTCATCGGCGAAGATTAGCTCAGCGATGGGAAGCGGAAAAGCCGAACGCCTCCGCACCCGCCGCCTCGCCCGCTTCGGGCGCCACCCAGCGAAAGCCGGGCATCTGGTGGCGCGCCCAGGTGAATTGACGCTTGGCGTAGCGGCGGGTGTCGTTGATCGCGCGTTCGCTGGCTTCCTCAAGCGATAGGCGCCGGTCGAGATGGGCGATGAGATGGGGGACACCATGGGCGCGCCTGACCGGCAGGGCAGGGTCGAGGCCGCGCGCCGCCAGCGCCGCCACTTCGTCGAGCGCTCCTTCGCGCAGCATCACGGCGAAGCGCTCGCCGACGCGCCGGTTAAGCGCGTCGCGCTCGGGCGCCAGGAAGAGACCGGCCCATTCGTCGGCTTGAAGCGCGGGCGCGTCGCGCGCGCCCTGGAAGGAGGCGAGCGGACGGCCGGTGGCGACGATGATTTCGAGCGCCCGCAGCAGGCGCTGGCGATCGCTGGGTCGCAGCCTTGCGGCGGTCAGCGGATCGGCGGCGGCGAGGCGGTCGTGCAGCGCCGGCGTCGCCAGCCCTTCGGCCTCCGCGCGCACCTGCGTCCGCACCGCCTCAGGCACGCGGGGAATGTCGGACAGGCCCTCGGTGAGGACGCGAAAATAGAGGCCGGTTCCGCCGACGAAGATTAGCGGCGTGTCCGCTTGGCGCGCCTCGGCAATGGCGGCGCGGGCGCGCTCCAGCCAGCGGCCGACCGAGAAATTCTCCGCCCCATCGATCTCGCCGTAGAGCAGATGCCCTGCCCGGCGCGTCTCGGCTTCGCTCGGGCGGGCGGTCAGCAGGCGAAGATCGCGATAGACCTGCATCGAATCGGCGTTGACGATTCGTCCGCCCAGCCGCTCGGCGAGTTTGAGCGCCACGCCCGACTTGCCGCTTGCCGTCGGTCCTGCGATGAGGAGCGCCCGGATCATCTGTCTGTCGTCCATAGTCCGTTCGAGGAGCCTCGACCTGTCCGTGTCTTCAGTCCCATATGTCGCCACGCTGGTCGCCGGGCCGCAGAAAGCCGCGCTCAGCGATGGCGTGATCGCGCGCGCGGCGCAAGCCTTGCCTGGCTTCACCCGCAGCCGCTGGCTGCAGCGGGGCGTCGCGGCCGATCTGTTCTTTTCCGGCGAGAATGGCCGCGCGGCTTTGCAGCCGCTGGCGGACGAGGCGCGGATCGACGCGATCGTCCAGCCGGTCGCCACAAGGGCCAAGCGCCTGCTGGTCGCCGACATGGATTCGACCCTGATCGGCCAGGAATGTCTCGACGAACTGGCCAATTTCGCCGGCGTCGGCGCCTATGTGGCCGCCGTCACCGAACGCGCGATGCGCGGCGAAATCGCCTTCGAGCCGGCGCTGCGCGAGCGCGTTGCGCTGCTCGCCGGACTGCCCGAGAGCGTCATCGACGAGGTGCTGGCGACCCGGATCGTGCTCACGCCCGGCGCGCGCATTCTGGTGCGCACGATGCGCGCGCGGGGCGGTTACGTGGCGATTGTCTCGGGCGGTTTCCAGCAATTCACCGGCGCCATAGCGCAGCGCCTCGACGCCAATGAACATCGCGCCAACCGCCTCATCATCGCCGGGGGCAAGATCACCGGCAAGGTGGCCGATCCGATTCTTGGCGCAGACGCCAAATTGCAGGCCTTGCGCGAGATCTCGGCGCGCCTCGGCCTGCAGCCGGCCGAAACAATGGCGGTCGGCGACGGCGCCAATGATCTCGCCATGCTTGGCGCCGCGGGGCTTGGCGTCGCCTATCGCGCCAAGCCGGCGGTCGCCGCCAAGGCCGACGCGCGCATCGAACACAGCGATCTGACCGCGCTGTTGTTCGCCCAGGGCGTATCGGGCGAGGACTTCGTCAGGGATTGAGGGCCTAGCGCGAGGCGGCGGCGGTCAGCAGATTGGCGCCGGTGTCGGTCAGGAAACCGTCGGTTACGAGGTCGCCATAGGGGTTGGCCGGCGAACGCGCCGGAATTGCCGCTGTGCGCATGACGGGTCTCGGTTGCGGCAGTGGCGGCAGAGGCGCGGACAGGGCTGCGGCGCGGGCCAGCGCCGCCGGCCGCTCGGGCGGTTCCGGCGTGTCGCTTTCGGTCAGCGCCAGAACATTATGCGGCGGCCCGACGCCGCGGGTGATGACGCCGGGCAACTGGCCGCGCGCAAGCAGCGCGGCGATCAAATCATGATCGCCCGTGCTTGCAATGGGCGTCGCCGCGAAGGCCAGTTCGGCCGGACGCATCGGCGGCGTCGGCGCGTCGGCCAAAACGAATTCGAGCGGTTTGGGCGGCGGCAGCGGCGCGATGAATTGCGGGTCGGCGGCGGGCGGGCTCGCATCCGTGTCGGCGTCGGCGACCGCTTGCTGGGGCTCGACCGGTTGGGCGGGCGTATCGGCGGGGGCGGGGGCCGGCGCAGGCTGGGCTGCGGCGACGCCAGAGGAACGGCCGCTGTGGATGACTGGCGCCGCCTCATCGCCGCCCGCCTCCTCGGCGTCGTCGGCGCCGCCGCCGCGTCCGCCAAACAGCCACGACAACAGACCGCCGCCCGGCTTGGAGGCCTGCGCGACAACGACCTCGCCGCCGCGCGCCTCGATTTCGGCCTTGGCCTGATCGAAGCCCGGCATCGGCTGGCCGTCGGAGGGAATGAACACCGTCTTGCCGTCAGGGAATATGCGGGCGAGCGCGTTGCGATTCATGCGCGGCCAATAGCGAACGTCGCCGCTGTCGACGTGAACCCAGGGCGTATAGCCGGTCGGATAAAAGCCGACGCCGCCAGCCTGCATCCGCATCGCGATGTCGCGGATGGTCGCAGTGTCGACATCGAGGAAATGGGCGTCGATCGCCTTG
>SSMV01000042.1 GCA_004799435.1 Bradyrhizobium sp. | reverse complement strand
CGCGACTGCGACACGCTGCTGCCGCTCGAAAAGGTGACGCCGATCGTTTATCCGAAGCCCGACGGCAAGATCGCCTTCGACAAGCTCTCTTCGGTCTTTCTCTCCAATGTCGCGCATGAGGAAGACCAGCCGGTCCATCTGCGCCTGCGCGACCCAGAAGTCCCCATTCGCGACAATCTTCCCCGCTATGGCGAGCCGGCGCGGCTTTATTGCCCGGCCGGCGTCTATGAAGTGGTCTATGGCGACGAAGCGCAAAAGCGCGACCCGCGTTTCGTGATCAACGCGGCCAATTGCGTGCATTGCAAGACCTGCGACATCAAAGACCCGGCGCAAAACATCGACTGGACGCTGCCCGAAGGGGGCGGCGGCCCGAATTACCCCGATATGTGAACGACGGCGCAAAAACCCGGTCCTGGCGCGAAACCGCCATGTTTGCCCGGCAGGGCTTCTTCTGTCAGATTCTTGATCCGCGCCGCGCCGCGTCGCGCTTCGAAAGGAATAGAGCATCGTGCCTGACTTCCGTCCGACGGTCCGCGCCAACCTGCTCCGCGCTCTTTTGGCGACAGGCGGCGGCTTTGCCTTTGTCGCCGTGGCGAGCGCCAATCCCGCGCCGCCAAACGCCAGTCCCGCCTTCGAAATCGGGCAGACGCAATCCGGCAATTATCTTTCCGCGCTGGTGGCCGGCGACGATCGCGACACGGCGGCCGCTTCGATTTTCTCGCGCGAGGCGCTGCGGGCCGATCCGCGCAACATCGATCTCATCGAGCGCGCCTTCGCCGCGGCGCTCGCCGACGGCGACGTCATCGACGGCTTCCCGCTCGCCGACCGCCTCGTCGGCCGCGATCCCAACAACTCTCTGGCGCGCCTTGCGCTCGCCGCCCGCGCGATCAGCCAGGGCCAATATGTCGTCGCCCGAATCCAGCTCGCCTCGGGCGAAGCCGGCAAGGCCCATGATGTCACCACAACGCTGCTGACCGCCTGGAGCTTCGCCGGCGTCAACGATCAGAAACGGGCGCTCGACGCGCTCGACACGATCAAGGAGCCTGCGCTGGCGGTGTTCCGCGACTATCACGCCGGCCTGATCGCCGACTTGCTCGGCAATGGTTTCGAGGCGGAGCGTCGTCTCAAAGCCGCCTATGAGGCCGACAAGAAGACCTTGCGACTGGCCGACGCCTATGCGCGCAGCCTCGCCCATCACGGCGACATCGACGGCGCCAAGAAGGTCTATCAGGAATTCAGCGCTCTGATCCCCACCCATCCGGTGATTGTCGCGGCGATGGCCGACATCGCCGCTGGCAAGCCGCTCGCGCCGGTCGTCCATAGCGCGCGCGACGGCGCCGCCGAGGCGCTCTATGGATTGGGCGGCGCCGGCACCCATCAGGGCGACGAACTGGCGGCGCTGATCTATCTGCGTCTCGCGCTCTATCTCAAGCCCGACCATGATCTGGCGGCGGTCACCGTCGCCAATCTGTTCGAGGATCTTAAGCGCGCCAATGAGGCCATCCGCGCCTATGATATGGTTCCCGCCAATTCGCCGATGCGCGAAAGCGCCGAGATCCAGTCGGCGCTGGAGCTCGACGACGCGGGTCGCTCGGACGAGGCGATGACGCGCATGCAGGCCATCGTCGCCGCGCACGCCAGTGATCCCGACGCCTGGAGCGCCATGGGCAGCCTGCAGCGGTCGGCGAAAGCCTATGAAGACGCCGCGGCCTCCTATGACAAGGCGATCGCGCTGATCGGGACGCCCCAGCGCAATCAATGGACGCTCTTCTATTTCCGCGGCATCTGCTTCGAACGCGCCAAGCAATGGCCGAAGGCCGAAGCCGATTTCAAAAAGGCGCTGGAGCTTTTTCCCGATCAGCCGCAGGTCTTGAACTATCTCGGCTATTCCTGGGTCGATCAGGGAATCAATCTCGACGAAGCCTTCAAGATGCTGCGGCGTGCAGTCGAGCTGAGGCCAAACGACGGCTATATCGTCGACAGTCTCGGCTGGGCCGACTTCAAGCTCGGCCATTATCAAGAGGCGGCCGACGAGCTGGAGAAGGCGATCGATCTCAAGCCGGCCGATCCGGTGGTCAACGATCATCTCGGCGACGCCTATTGGCGGGTCGACCGCAAGATCGAGGCGCATTTCCAGTGGAACCATGCGCGCGACATGAAGCCGGAGCCCGACGATCTGCCCAATATCCTGAAGAAGATCGAGTCCGGCCTGCCCGACGCGCCAATCGCCGCAGTTCCGCAGCAAGACGCCGCGCCGCCCGCGCCATCGCCTGCTGTGGAATCGCCTTCGGCCGCTTCGCCGCCCGACGCCTCGCCGACGCCGGCCCCCAACAGCGGCGGCTAGCGTGGGGCCTCACGCGCCGCGGCTCTGGCGCGCGCCGGCCAAGATCAATTTGACGCTACATGTGCTGGGGCGCGATCCGGCGGGATGGCATGCGCTCGACAGTCTCGTCGCCTTCGCCGGCTGCTGCGACTGGCTTAGCTTCCAGCCTGAGCAAAAACTGTCGCTGACGGTCGATGGGCCGACCGCGACATCGGCTGGCGATTTGCGCGACAATCTCGTCCTGCGCGCCGCCGAGGCGCTTGCGGCGCGCGTGCCAGGACTGCGACTCGGGCGCTTCGCGCTGCGCAAGTTTCTGCCGGTCGCCGCCGGAATTGGCGGCGGATCGAGCGACGCCGCCGCGGCGCTGCGCGCGCTCGCCTATGAGAACGGACTCGCGCCGGAAGACGACCGCCTCTATGGGGCCGCCGCATCGGTCGGCGCCGACGTGCCGGTCTGTCTCGCGCCGCGCGCGCGACTGATGGCGGGGCGCGGCGAGCGGCTCGGCCCGGCGCTCGACATGGCGCCGCTCTTCGCGGTGCTGGCCAATCCTGGCGTCGCGCTATCGACCGCCGATGTTTTCGCCGCGCTTGGTCTGGCGCGCGGCGCCGCAAGCGACGGCGCGCCATCGCCGCGCATTGCCGCGCACAGCGACGCGGATCAGGCGATCGCGACGATCCAGGCTGGCCGCAATGACCTCGAGGCGCCGGCGAGGCGGCTTTCTCCCGCGGTCGGCGAGGCGCTGGCCGCGCTGGCGCAGACGCCTGGCGCGCGCCTCGCCCGAATGTCGGGCTCGGGCGCGACCTGCTTTGCGCTTTTCGACACGCGTCACGCCGCCGCGCGCGCCGCGCGCGCTCTCACGGGCGCCCATCCTAGCTGGTGGGTGCGCGCGACGCTGCTACGCTGAAGCCGACTTTGCCGCGCCCGCTTTGCTACGTCCTTGGCGGGCCTTATAAGACGGCGGCCTCAAGCCGCCCGGGTTTGAAAACATGCGTCTTGTCTCCACGCCGGACAATCCGGCGCCGCCCTACCCGACGCTGTTCGCGCTGCGCACCGCCGACGGCGTGCTGCTGCGCGCCGTCAGTTGGGCGTCGCCGCACGCCTCGCGCGGCACGGTGGCGCTCTTCACCGGCCGGGCGGAATTCATCGAGAAATATTACGAGACCGTCCGCGATCTCCTGAAGCGCGGCCTTTCGGTCGCTGTGCTCGACTGGCGCGGGCAAGGCGGCTCGGAACGGCAATTGCGCAACCCGCGCAAAGGCCATATCGACGATTTCTCGCTCTATGAGCGCGATTTCGTCGCCTTCTTCGCCGAGGTCATGGAGCTCTCCAGCCCGCGTCCCTGGTTTGGCCTCGGCCATTCGATGGGGGCGGCGATTCTGCTGGCGATCGCGCGGGCCGGCCGTTGCCCGCTGGAACGCCTCGTCCTCTGTTCGCCGATGATTGCGCTGGGCGGCCCGCGCTGGCCGCGCGCCGAGCGCATCGCCGTCGAGGCGCTCGATGCCGTCGGTCTCGGCGGCGTTTTCGCGCCGGGCGGCGGATCGAAAATCGGCGCTATCCGGCCTTTCGCCGGCAATCGGCTCACCTCCGATCAGGCGCGCTATGAACGCACGGGACGCATCGTCGCCGCCAATCCCGAACTCGGCCTCGGCCATCCGACGATCGGCTGGCTCAACGCCGCCTTCCGACTGATGGGCGAATTCGAGGATCCCGATTTCGCCCGCCGGACGCTCACCCCGACCCTGGTGATCGCCGCCGGCGCCGACCGCGTGACCGACACGCGCGCGACCGAGCGCTTC
Organism: Bradyrhizobium sp.; assembly: GCA_004799435.1. GTDB lineage: Bacteria > Pseudomonadota > Alphaproteobacteria > Rhizobiales > Beijerinckiaceae > Roseiarcus. The sequence goes on along the minus strand of SSMV01000042.1, from coordinate 3,820 downwards.
GCCTCGCGCCTGCGCGCCGGGCGGCTGGTCGTCGTCGAAGGCGCGGAGCATGAATTGCTGATGGAGCGCGACGTTTTTCGCGACCAGTTCTTCGCCGCCTTCGACGCTTTTATTCCCGGAGTCGAGGGCGCACAGGCCCGAGCCGCCTCGTGAAGGACTCGGCCGCGACGGCGAAGACGGGCGACAGCGCCACGCGCATCGCTTTGTCGCTGATCGCCGCTTTCGCGCTGGCGCGTCTGATCTTCGATCTCACCTTCGGGCTCGGCTACGACGAATCCTACACGGTCGTCCTGTCGCGCCAGCTCGCGCTCTCCTATTTCGATCATCCGCCGCTGCATCAATGGATCGCCCATTTCAGCGCCTTGGCTTTCGGCGAAGGCGTCGCGATCCGCCTGCCTTTCGTCGCGCTTTTCGCGGCGACCGGATGGCTGATGTTCGCACTGACGCGCCACCTGTTCGGCGCTCGCGCCGGGCTCGTAGCGCTCGTTGCGCTCAATCTGTCGGGCTTCTTCTTCGCGTCCGCCGGCGGCTGGGTGGTGCCTGACGGGCCCCTGCTCTTCGGCCTCGCCGGCGCGGCGCTGGCGCTTGTCCCGCTGCTCTTCGAAAAACCCAGCCCGCGCGCGGTCTGGGGCCTGTGGCTGGCGGTCGGCGTCTGTCTCGGCCTCGCGGGTCTGTCCAAATATAGCGCGGCGCTTTTCGCTTTCTCGGTTGTCGCCTTTCTTTTCGTCAGCCCGCGACAGCGCCACTGGCTTCGCCATCCCGCGCCCTATGTCGCGGCGCTCATAACGCTGGCGATGATCGCGCCGGTGATCGTCTGGAACTGGGAGCATCATTGGCTCTCCCTCGCCTTTCAGAGCGAACGGGCGACCAAGGAGACGGCGCTCAGGCCATGGCAGGTCGGGGCGCAATTGCTCGGCGAGATCGCGCTTCTGACGCCCTGGATTTTCGCCGCCCTGGCGGGCGCGCTGGTGGCCGCCCTGCGCAAGGGTTTTGGCGACGAGCGGCGGCTCTTCCTGCTGTGCCTGGCGCTGCCGCCGATCGTCCTCTTCACGCTGACGCCGCTTTGGGGCGCGCGCGGCCTGCCGCATTGGCCGATGCCCGGCTGGTTCTTCGTCTATCCGCTCCTGGGCGCCTGGCTCGATGAACCCTGGGCCGGGCGCCGTAATCTCAAACGCTGGGCGCTCGCCTCGGCGGGACTGCTCGGCGCAATCGCCGTCCTTGCCGATTTGCAAGTTACGACCGGCTGGGCGACCCGCCTTTTCCCGCTGCCCGAAGGCGTCGCCGACCCGACGCTCGAAATGCTGGATTGGAGCGGACTGCGTGCGACGCCCCTGCCTCAGGGGACGGCTTTCGTCGTCGCGACGAAATGGGTCGAAGCCGGCAAGATCGCACTGGCGCTCGGGCCGCAGCCCCCCGTTTTGGTCTTTTCCGGCGATCCGCGCGGCTTTGGGCTCAGCGAAGATAGCGCCGATTTCGTCGGACGCGACGGCGTGATCATCGTCCCCGAGGGACGGCTGGCGGCGACGCAGGCGAAATTGGCGAATTATTTCGCGAGCTTCGACCCGCCGCAAACCATGGTCCTGCGGCGCGGCGGGGAGAACGCGATCACGCTGACGCTGATCCAAGCCCATGGCTTGACGCATGCGTATCCCCTGCCTTATCCGCGATGAGGCCGTCGCGCGAATCGCCGCGCGCGCTGAGATAAGAGCGCGAGATGACGTCCGACCCGGCGGCGCCTGACATTCGGCCGACCCTCTCCGTCATCGTTCCGACCTATCGCGAAGCCGCCAATGTGCCGATGCTGTTTGCGCGCCTGCAGGCGACGCTGGCCGGCCTGCCCTGGGAAATGATCGTCGTCGACGACGATTCGCCCGACGGCACGGCGAATGTCGCGTTCGAGATCGCCCGGCGCGACCCACGCCTGCGCTGCCTCCGCCGGGTCAATCGCTCGGGTCTGGCCGGCGCGGTCATCGAAGGCTGGCTTGCCTCCAGCGCCGATTTCGTCGCCGTGATCGACGGCGACCTGCAGCATGACGAAGCGATCCTGCCGCAGATGTACGCGGCGCTCGCTGAAAGGCGCGGCGATCTCTCAATCGGCACGCGCGTCGCCGACCCGAAGACGGCGGCGGGACTTTCGCCGGCGCGCCAGAAGCTCAGCAATCTCGGCGCCTGGTTCTTTCGCCGCGTCGCGGGCGCCGCCGTCAGCGACCCGATGAGCGGCTTCTTCATGCTGCGACGCGAGACGGTGACGCAGCTCGCGCCGCGCCTGTCGCCGGAGGGCTTCAAGATCCTCGTCGATGTCGTGCTCTCCTCGGGCGGCCGGCTGAAGACGGTCGAAGTTCCCTATGTCTTCCGGCCGCGCCAGGCCGGCGAATCGAAACTGTCGCCGCTCGTCGGCATCGATTTTCTCGGCCTCGTCGTTCATCACGCGACCGGCGGGTTGCTGCCGATCCGTTTCGTGCTCTTTGCTTTGATCGGCGCGATCGGCCTGCTCGTTCATTTGCTGGTGCTGACCGGGCTGATCGAGCGGCTTGGACCGCAGGACTTTGACGACGCGCAGATCGCCGCGACCATCGCCGCCATGGCGAGCAATTTCCTGCTCAACAATGAGCTCACCTACCGCGCCTATCGCTATCGCGGTCTCGGGATGGTCGGCGGCTTCGCTCTGTTTGCGCTGCTGTGCAGCGTTGGGGCGATCGCCAATTACAACATCGCCGCCTGGCTGTTCCAGCGACAGAGCGTATGGTGGGTCGCCGGGCTCGCGGGCGCACTGATCGGCGTGGTGTGGAATTACGCCGCCAGCAACACGTTCGTCTGGCGGCGCCGGCGCGTCGGCTGAAGGCGCGCGCCCAAGATGATGCAAGACGTCTTCGACTCGCTCAACGACATCGCCTCGCCGCCGTTCCGCCGCGTCATGGTCAAGTCGCTGGCTTTGACCGCGGCGGTCCTCGTGCTGGTGTGGATCGGCCTCGACCGGCTGGCGCTGCATTTCGTCGCGGTCAATTCGTCCTGGCTGGCGACGCTGATCGCCTGGCTGATCGGCCTCGGCCTGGTGGCGGGGCTGGTGCTGCTCGCCGCGCCGGTTTCCTCGCTGGTCGCCAGTTTCTTTTTCGACGAGATCGCCGCCCATGTCGAAGCTGAGATCGACCCGCAGGGCGCAACCGGCCGCCCGGCGCCGATCGTTGATGCGACGCTCGCCGCGCTGCGCTTCGGCGCGCTGACGCTGCTGGTTGGCCTCGTGTCGCTCGTGCTGCTGTTCGTCCCCGGCGTCGGCCTCATCGCCTGGCTCGCCGCCAATGGCTATCTGCTGGGCCGAGAATATTTCGAATTCGCCGCGATGCGCTTTCATTCGGCGGTCGAGGCGCGCGCGCTGCGCCGAAGCAACGCCGGCGCTGTCTTTGTCTATGGCGTGCTGATCGCGATTTTTGTCGCGGTGCCGATCGTCAATCTGCTGACCCCGTTGTTCGCCACGACGCTCATGGTGCGGCTGCACCGGCGGGTCGCAGGCGGGCAATGAAGCTCATGACCCGCTCGGGTGAGTTGGAACAGTCTCCGGCAAGCCCAGCGCGCGCGCCAGTCTCTGCAGCTTGTCGGGGTTTCGCAGCGTAAGGATCGCCGTCACCTGTTCGCCGTCGGTTTCGAGACTGACGACCGTGAGCGAGCCGTCGTCGGAGTTGACGAGCCCCGCCGGCAGGCCGTTGATTTCGATCATCGAAAAATCGACCGGTCCCCGCGCGGCCACTTTGCGCACGAGCCCGAGGACGAAGCGGGCAATTCTGTCGGCGCCGCGGATTGGATTGAGCGCCGCGATCACGCGACC
>SSMV01000041.1 GCA_004799435.1 Bradyrhizobium sp. | reverse complement strand
GGCGCGCGCGCCGATCACCGCATGCATCTCGGGATCGGCGACGTCGAGCACCGGCGCGCAATCGATATTGATCCCCACTTCGTGCAGATCGACAGCGATCAGGCGGGCGCTCAGCCAGGCGGCGCGTTCGGGCGCGCGCGTCGCGGCGAAACGCGCCGCGGCCGGATATTCCCGCCATTGCGGCGCCGCCATGCGCTGCACGCGACCGCCTTCCTGATCGATCAGGACGGGGGCGTCGGCGCGGCCGGCCAGCGCGCGAAATTCGTCGGTCAACGCGCGCAATTGCGCGCGGTCGACGACATTGCGCTTGAAGAGGATCAACCCCCACGGTCGCGCCTCCTTCAGGAAAGCCCGTTCATCGGCGCTGAGCGCGGAACTCGCGCAGCCGCAGACAAGAGCGCGGATCATTTGCGTCTCGTTGCGGCGAAGCCGAGGCGGATCAATCTTTGGCGACGAAGCAATCGCCGCCGCCTGCCTTCAGCTTCGTGCACAGCGCGCCGGCGTCGCTGCGGGAGAGACCCGTCACGCGCACGCGATAAATCGTCTGGCCCTTGACGTCGGCCTGATGAACGCCAAGCGCGGAATCGCCAAGTGCGTCGGCGTATTTGCTCTTGAGCCGGGCAATCGTGCTCTTGGCGTCCGCTTCCGAGCGCGGCGCGGAGAGTTGCACCGCCCATTGGCCGTCGCCGTCTGCGGCGGGCTCGGCGGATGCGACGGTCTGCGGCGCCGGCGCGGCGGCCGGTGGCGGCGCAGCCGCCGCTGCGTCAGCCTCGGCGATCGTCTGGGGCGCGACTTTGGCGGGCTTGCCCGGTCGCAGCGCGCCGAGTTGCAGCGGCGCGTTGGGCGTCGTGTCGGTCGCGTCGGCCGGCGCGGTCGTGGCGGTCTTGGCGACGGCGCGAGCGGCGGGTTTGGGCGGCGCGATCTTGGTCGGAAGATCGAGCTTGGGCGTCGCCGCCTCAGGCGAAGCGGGGACGGAGTCGAGCGCGCGCGCCGTCGATTTGACCGCTGGCGCCGGCGTGGCGGCCGGAGCAGGCAAAGCGTTTTGTTGCGGCGGGGTCGCGACCGGCGCCGGATCGGGCGCGAGCAGCGTGCCATCGGGGCGAACGGATACGGTCTTGACTGGCTTGGCGGAGGGGAACAATGGAGCGACGCTAGCCGACGGCGCGGCGGGCGGCACGACCGGCGTGTCGGGCGCGTTGGCCACCGGCGAACCGCCGAACGAGGCCGGGGTCGGCGACGCGTCAGGCGCCGAGGGCTGGGTCTGCGTGCGCAGATCGACAGGTTGCTCTTCGTTATTGACCACTTTGACCGGCGTCGGCGCGGCGGAGTCCTTCATCAGCAGCGTGGCGATGTCGCCGCTCGTCTGCACCGTCGCGTCGCTCGGCGGCTGCACCTTGGTCGGCGCGTCGTCGGCGGCGATGAAAGGCGGCGCCTTGGCGAGACCTGGCACACGCCCGTTTTTGATCGCGACCGCGCCGACCAGCAACACGACGCCGAGCGCCGACAGCGCGACGACCTTGAAGGTCCATCCGCTTGAGCGCTGCGGCGCCTCGCGCGTCTGTTGGGCAAGCGCAGCAAGCGCGGAGGGCGCCGCGGCGTCGCCCGAATCGCTCTGGTCCTCAGTCTCCGTTTGGGCCAAGGCGAATGGCGCTCGCGGCGGCGCGACGAAAGCGGGCACCGGCCCGAGCTCTGAATCTTCCGAGTCAAGATCGGCCGTCTCGACTTGCATTTCGCCGCGCACCGGACGGGCCGCGCGCTTGGCGTCGGAGTGAACTGCATTGACGAGCCGGGTGAGTTCCGCAAGCGGATCCTCCACGCCCGTCGAGGGCGCGCCGGCCGCGCGCAGGCGCCGCTCGAACTCGTCGAGATTGATTTCAGGAAGGGTCTTGGGCGACGTGCCGCTCATCTCTGCCTCGCTGGAGCTTTCGCGCGCCGGCGTCCATCGGTGGACGCGGTTTCACGACGCTTCCTTCGCGCCCTGCCCTGACGCCGGCCGTGGCCGGTCACTTCAGCGCATTTCCGCCGGCGCATTGACGCCCAGGAGCGATAGCGCCGAGGCCAACACCGAAGCCGTCGCCGCGACCAGTCCCAGACGGGCATTGGTTAAACTTGCATTTATCTCATTAACGAAACGTAAATGTGAGGCGTCCTTGCCACGGTTCCAATGTGAATGGAACAAAGTGGCCAAATCGTGAGCATAGAAGGCAATGCGGTGCGGTTCGCGCGCTTCGGCGGCCTGAATAACGACTCGCGGGAAATTGGCCATCGCCCGCATCAGCCCGCGCTCGCCTTCATCGGCGAGCAGTCTGAAATCCGCCCGCGCCAGGGCGGCGGGCTCGAGATCGAGGCTGGGAAAGGCGATCCGCGCCTGGCGCATCACGCTGTGACAGCGCGCATGCGCATATTGGACATAGAAGACGGGATTGTCCTGGCTTTGCTCGATCACCTTGGCGAGGTCGAAGTCGAGCGGCGCGTCATTCTTGCGCATGAGCATGATGAAACGCACGGGATCGGCGCCGACTTCGTCGACGACTTCGCGCAGCGTCACGAAGTCGCCTGACCGTTTCGACATTTTCACCGGCTCGCCCGCCCGCATCAGCCGCACGAGCTGGCACAGGCGCACGTCGAGCTTGGCTTCGCCACCCGACAGCGCGGCGACCGCCGCCTGCATGCGTTTGACATAGCCGCCGTGATCGGCGCCCCAGACGTCGATCAGCGCGCGAAAGCCGCGATCGATTTTTGACTTGTGATAGGCGATGTCGCTGGCGAAATAGGTATAGCCGCCGTCGGATTTGATTAGCGGCCGGTCGATGTCGTCGCCGAAATCCGTGGTGCGAAACAGGGTCTGCTCGCGGTCTTCCCAGTCATCCGACGGCTGGCCTTTGGGCGGCGGCAGTCGTCCGACATAAACGATGCCGCGCTCGCGCAAATCGGCGATGGTCGCGCCGACCCAGTCCGGGCCGCCGTCGGCCCCGGTGAGCGCGCGCTCGGACGAGAACACTTCATGGACGATGTTGAGCGCGGCGAGATCCTCGCGGATCATCGCCATCATCGCGACAATGGCGCGCGCCCGCACCGGCGCAAGCCATTCGGCTTCAGGCTGGTCGCGTAGCGCGTCGCCAAACTCGCGCGCCAGCGCGGCGCCGACCGGCTTGAGATAGTCGCCGGGATAAAGCCCCTCGGGGATCGACACGCTTTCGCCGAGCGCTTCGCGATAGCGCAGGAAAGCCGAGCGCGCGAGCACGTCGACCTGCGCGCCGGCGTCGTTGACGTAATATTCGCGCGTCACCTCGCGCCCTGCGAAGGCGAGCAGATTGGCGAGCGCGTCGCCGAACACCGCTCCGCGCGCGTGGCCGACATGCATCGGGCCGGTCGGATTGGCGCTGACATATTCGACGTTGACCTTGCCTTCCGCGCTTTTGCCGGCGCGACCGAAATCGGCGCCCTGCTTCAGCGCCGCCACCAGCACGTTGCGGTAGACTTCCGGCTTGAGGCGGATGTTGATGAAGCCCGGCCCCGCCGCGGCGGCCGTCTCGACATCCGGCATGGCGGCGAGTGCGGCGGCGAGCGCATCGGCCAGCGCGCGCGGATTCGAGCCGGCGGCATTGGCTTCGCGGGCATAGATCATCGCCGCATTGGTCGAGAGATCGCCATGGGCGGCCTCGCGCGGCGGCTCGACGGCAAAACGCGAAAGATCGAGGTCGGCGGGCCAGCCGCCCGCAGCGGCGAACGCGCGCAGCGCGACGCCCACGCGGGCCTGGAAATCCTCGAAAATATTCATGAAATGGGCCTGTCGACGAAGTCGGGCGGCTTTATCGCAACTTCGCCGTGGGGTCAAAAAGCCGACGATATTCGCCAAGCGCGAAACGATCGGTCATGCCGGCGATGTAATCGGCGGCGGCGCGCGCCTTTTCATCCGCCGTCGTTCCAGCCTTGGCCGCCCAGTCGGCGGGCATTGTCTGAGGATCGGCGACATAGGCGGAGAACAGCGCGCGCACGATGGCGTCGGCTTGTTCGCGCACCCGCCTGACGTCGGGATGGCGATACATATTGGCGAAGAGAAATGTCTTGATGTCATGGTCGGCCGTCGCGAGCGCCGGCGACTGGCCGATCAGCGTCCGCCCCGCCCGTCGCACGTCGTCGAGGCTCGCGACGCCGGCCTCGCTGACGCGCTTGCCGCTCTCGGCGATGGCGTCCTCGACGAAGCGGGTGATGATGCGGCGCGTGATCTCGTGGATGACACGCGGACGTTCGAGACCAGGATGCAGGCGGTCGATCTCGTCGATCAGCGCGGCGACGAAGGGAACCGCGCGGATCGCCGCAAGATCGAACAGGCCGGCGCGCAGCCCGTCGTCGATGTCATGGGCGTCATAGGCGATGTCGTCGGCGAGCGCCGCCACCTGGGCTTCGAGACTGGCGTATTGGCTGAGGCCGAGGCTTTGGCGCCGGTCATAGGCAAGGATCGCTTCCGGCACGCCGCGCTTGCGCCAGCGCTCAAACGGTTGACCCGCGAGGTCGATCAAGGGGCCGTTGTGCTTGACCAGCCCTTCGAGCGTTTCCTGGGTCAGGTTGAGCCCGTCGAAATCGGCGTAGCGCCGCTCAAGCTCGGTGACGATGCGCAGCCCGTGACTATTGTGGTCGAAGCCGCCATGGGCGGCCATGCATTCGTCGAGCGCGTCCTCGCCCGTATGGCCGAAGGGCGTGTGGCCAAGATCATGGCCGAGCGCCACCGCTTCGGCGAGCTCTTCGTCGAGCCGCAAGGCTTTGGCCAGCGCGCGAGCGAGCTGGGCGACCTCGATCGTATGGGTCAGGCGGGAGCGGAAATGGTCGCCTTCATGGTAGACGAAGACCTGCGTTTTATGCGCGAGGCGACGGAAGGCGGTCGAGTGGATGATGCGGTCGCGGTCGCGCTGAAAATCGGCGCGGGTGGCTGACGGCGGTTCGGCGTAAAGGCGCCCGTGGGAGCGGGCGGGATCGGCGGCATAGGGCGCCCGGCCGCCGGCGGCCTTCCCGATCATCTTAAGTCCCCATATTGCGCTTCGCCGCGCGGCGCTTATGTTCATAGACGCCGATAAGGCGATTGTCTGCCCCGGGAAGACCTGATGAGCGAGACCCTAGAGGCGGTGAGCACCCCCGCCGTTTCCATCAGCGCCGCAGCCGC
>SSMV01000040.1 GCA_004799435.1 Bradyrhizobium sp. | reverse complement strand
GATAGGTTGTCATCCTTGGCGTCCTAGTGAGTGGCGGATCCGGCGCCGACGGGGACCCGAATTTTGAGGCAAGTGCCGGCGCCGCCGGGGCCCGCTGAAACGGAAAGCGCCGCCCCGATCAATGAGGCGCGCGTACGCATATTGCCGATGCCGCCCGAGCGCTGGCCGGGGCGCGGCGAGAGACCGCGTCCATCATCGACGACGGCGACGCTAATGTAGCCGCCCTCCGAGCGGACATGCACGTCGATCGCCGAGGCGCAAGCATGCGAGCCGGCGTTGTTGATCGCCTCCTGAACAATTCGATAGAGCGAGACCTGTATGTTGGAGGGAAGAGCGTCGATCGCGCCGCCCCCGTGATCATGGATGCGGCAGTGCGTCAGCGTCGAGGAACCGCTGGCCCAGCGGTCGAGGATCGCTTCGACCGCCTCGCAGAAGCCAAAGAACTGAAGCAGAGACGGTCTGGCGTTGTCGATGATGACGCGAAGTTCGCGCAGGCAGTGGGTGATTTCTTCCTGAATCGGCTGCAACTCGCAGCCGCGCACGCTTTGCTTGGCTTCCAGCCACTTCAGGTTCCGGGAAATCCGCGAAAGATCGGCAAGCGTCTGATCGTGAAGGTCCATCCCGATCGTCTGCCGGGCGTTCTCGAGCTCCTCGGTGAGATGAAGCGCGCCGATCCGCAAGCCCTCGGCGCGCGCTTCGGCCTCGACCTGAAGGATCTCCGTGCGGCGCGCAAGTTCGCTTTGCTGGAGCGCAAAAAGATAGGATGACAAGACATCCGCCACCAGGCGCGCATTGTCGATGTCGTTTTCGCAATAGATCGACCGCTCATGGGCGGACAGCGACAGGGCGCCGATCACCCGCCGCTTCACCTTCAAGGGAACATGCAGGCGGCTGTGCAGATTGGCGGCGAAGATCGGTTTCGAGAACGCGCCTGAGAAATGAAAGCGCGTGTCATATTGGGCATCGGCGGTGACGATGTAATCGACCTTGGCTTGGAACAGATCGCGGATCGGGCTGATTGAGACCGGCGCCGAGGCTGTCGTGTCGGCGCCCCAATCGGTGTGAAGCCCCGTCTCATAGGCGGTGACCAATGTCTCGTCGGCATTCATCAACGCAACATCGAGATGGTTGTGCGGCAAAAGATCGTGAATCTCCTGCGACGCAGCCTTGACCACATCGCGAAAATTAAGCTGGCCCCCGATTGACCGTTGAATCGCAACGATCGTCGGCGTGCTGATCGAGCCAGGAGCGTTCCTCATGCTGGGCCGCCTCCCATGAAACCGGGCCTACCCTGGGGTCAGTCTGACCCCTATTCGCGGCCCGCGCCAGCGTGAAACGTCGTCCGCGATTGCGGGAACCCGCAAAACATCATCGGCTTTCGCGCTTTCGAGGCGCTTGGGCGGATGCGACCATGGCTGGGCCGGGGCTCGGGCAACCGGCGAAAACGAAACGATCGGGGGAAGAAATGCGACCCATGGACAGGGCCTCTCGGCCGCGGCCGGAATTGCCGCAGCTCGGCCCGAACCGGGCGCAAACTTCAATTTTCATCGCCGACACATCGTCGATGCGACGCGCGTCGCCACGCATCGTCGGGCGCCGCGCTCAAGCGGCGGCCCTCCGCCCGCATGGCTCGGCGCCGTCACATAAGGGAGTGAAACATGACTGAATTTGAATCGGACCGCGAAGCGGTCAATCGCAGAAGTCTTCTGAAGACGATCGCCGTCAGTTCGGCCGCGCTCACCGCAGGCGCCGCCGGTCTGTTCGGCGCGGCGGAGTCAAACGGCGCCACGGGCGTTTCGACAGCCAGAGCCGACGAGAAGATGAAGATCGCCTTCATTCAGTGGCAACCGCACACCGTGCCGGCGGCGTGGTCGCAGGGCATTCAGGAAGTTCTCGATCTCCAGAAGGTCTTCGATTACGCGCTGCTCGACGGGCAGAACAAGGTCGAAGTGCAAGTCAGCCTGATGGACACGCAGATCAACAGCGGAGCGAAAGTTATCTTCCTTCAGCCGATCGACAGCGTCGCGCTCGCGCCCTCGATCAAGAAAGCCAAACGCGCTGGAATCTCGGTCATCACGCTGAATATCGACGCGACCGAACCGCACGCCGCGCATGTCGAGATGAACCACTATTTCGGCGCCATGGAAATTGCCAAGACCATGGGCGACAAAATGGGTGGCAAGGGCGATGTCGCGATCCTCAACGCGCCTCCGGGCATCGTGATCCGCGATCAGCGCACCAACGGTTTTGTCGAGGGGCTGAAGACATATCATCCCGATATCAAGATCGTCGCCGATCAGGTCGCCGACTGGTCGCGCAAGAAGGCGCAGGACGTGCTGACAACGATCCTCGCCGCCAATCCCAATCTGGGCGGCGTCTATGGCGTCAATGATTCCATGGCGCTTGGGGCGGTCGACGTCGCCAAGGAAAAGGGGCTGATCGGCAAGCTGATCATCTTCGGCAATGACGGCGAGAAGGACGCGCTGGCTTCGATCGAAGCGGGCGAGCTCACCGGCACGCAATATACCGACGTCTTCCAGCAAGGGCGCTTCGGCGCGGCGGTCGCCGCCGTGCTCGCCACCGGCGCCGTGCCGGCGACGGCCTTCGGCCAGCAGGGCAAGCTGCTGATGCCCTATGTCATCGCGACCAAGGAAACGGTCGGCCAAATCCAGCCGTCGCAGCGCTGGTGAACGCGGATCGAAACATCGTCGACACAACAAAATTCGCAAGGGAGTAAGATATGAAACTGGGGAAACTCACCGCGGCGCTGGCCGTCGCCAGTGCGCTCGCCGCGCCGGCCTTCGGCGCGGACGCGGTCAAGATCGGCTTTATCACCAAATTTCCGGTGCCCTTCTACACAACGATGTCGGACGCCGCGAAAGCCTATGCCGC